>NZ_JAVKGO010000013.1:0-64911 GCF_031432315.1 Serpentinicella sp. ANB-PHB4 | reverse complement strand
ATTATACTAAAATAGGCTCTAATGTAATAATGGAGCGAGATTAAATATAATCCCACCCCAACTATTGACAAAGAGCCTAGGATATTAAAGCCTTTCTTTTTATTTGTTATATTCATTTTTAAATATAATTTGTATTCCTACTATAATAAAACTTCTAATGCATATTTTTTCATTAATTACAAAAGGAAAGGTTTAGAAAACCTTTCCTTTTAAAGTATAATTTTAGTTAGTAGCTGCTGCTTCTGCAAAAGCTTTTGTAATATCATCTACATTATCTAATGCTTCAATAATGTTTGGTATTACATCATTTAAGTCTCCAACAATTCCGTAGTCTGCAACCTTAAAGATAGGTGCATCTGGGTTTTTGTTGATTGCAATAATATAGTCTGCATCTTGCATTCCAGCTAAATGCTGAATTGCTCCTGAAATACCACAGGCAATATAGATTTGAGGTCTAACCGTTTTTCCAGTTTGTCCAACTTGGAAATCATGGTCAATCCAACCTTGGTCTACTGCTGCTCTTGAAGCTCCAACAACTCCGTTTAATTTTTTCGCTAATTTTTCTAGTAATTGGAATCCATCTTTTGTTCCAACTCCACGTCCACCAGATACGATAAAATCAGCTTCTTGGATATTTACATTTCCTTTTGCTTCTTTAATGATCTCAAGCACTTTTGTTCTAAGTTCTTCTTCATCTAGGGATACATTGAAGTTAATTACTTCTCCTGTATTGCTATCATTTCTTTCCGCTTTTTCCATAACCCCTGGTCTTACTGTAGACATTTGTGGTCTATGGTTTGGACAAATAATTGTCGCCATGATGTTTCCACCGAAAGCTGGTCTTGTTTGAAGTAATTTTTTATCTTCTGCATCAACTTCTAAAGTTGTACAGTCAGCTGTTAGCCCTGTTCCTACTCTTGCTGCAACTCTAGGTGCTAAGTCTCTACCAATATGCGTTGCGCCTACTAATACGATCTCTGGCTTATACTCGTTAATCATTTCTGTCATAACTTTTGTATATCCGTCAGTTGTAAATGTTTCTAATAATCTATCATTAGCAACATATACTTTATCTGCACCGTATGCAATTAGGTCTTTAGCTAATCCATCAACTTTGTTTCCTAGAAGAACAGCACTTAATTCAACACCGATTTCATTAGCGATTTTTCTTCCTTCTCCTAATAATTCAGCAGCTACTGGCATTAACTCACCTTGTCTTTGCTCAGCAAATACCCATACACCTTTGTAAGCACTTAAATCTTTTTCTTCTGTTTCGATTTTTTCTTCGATAATTGCATCAAAGTTACAAGAATCTATACAAGCACCACAGTGGGTACAGTTTTCATTCATAACTGCTACTCTGTTTACCATTTCTAAGGCTCCGAAAGGACAAGCCCCAATACATAGTGTACAACCTTTACATTTATCTTCTATAATTCGTACTGGCATTTTCTTAACCTCCCCTTATACTATATTAAATGCTTTTTCTTTAAGTTTACAATTAATTGCTCAGCCATTTCTTTTGAAGACCCTTTAAGCATAACACCTTTTCCTTTTGCTTCAGGTGTGAATGAACGCTTAACCTGTGTAGGTGATCCTTCTAGACCGATTTGCTTTCTATCTACTTCAATGTCATCTACATTGAACACTTCTACTTCTTTTTCTCTACAAGCTGTAACGATTCCTGGAATTGATGCGTATCTTGGCTCGTTTAATTCTTGAATTGCTGTGAATAAAGCTGGCTTTTGAACTTGTACCATTTCATAACCATCTTCTAATTGTCTTCTTACAACAAAGTTGCTTCCTTTGTCTTCGAAACCTTCAACATAAGTTACTTGAGGTATTTGTAATCTTTCTGCAATCTGTGGTCCAACCTGAGCTGTATCTCCATCAATCGCTTGTCTTCCACAGAAGATTACGTCATATCCATCTAATCTTCTGATTGCTCCTGCTAAAGTTTCAGATGTAGCCCAAGTATCTGCACCTGCAAAAGCTCTATCACTTACTAGGATCGCTCTATCTGCGCCCATTGCTAAACATTCTAATAATACTTCTTTCGCTTGAGGTGGTCCCATTGTAATAACTGTTACATGAGCCTCAGGATTTGAATCTTTTATTCTTAACGCCTCTTCTACGGCATGTTGGTCATCTGGATTTAGAATACTAGGTACTCCATCACGAATTAGTGTCCCTTTAACAGGATCGATTTTAACTTCATTTGTATCTGGAACTTGTTTTACACAAACAACGATTTTCACTTGAACGACCTCCCTTATTATTTAATAACGCTTCCTGCGATTACCATTTTTTGAACTTCTGAAGTTCCTTCGTAGATTTCAGTGATTTTTGCATCTCTCATCATTCTTTCTACAGGATAATCAGCAGTGTATCCGTATCCACCATGTAATTGTACTGCTTTAGTTGTTACTTCCATAGATGTTTCTGCAGCAAATAATTTTGCCATAGCAGCTAACTTAGCATATGGTTTGCCTTCTTGCTTCGCACAAGCTGCACTATAAACTAAGTGTCTAGATGCTTGTATTTTTGTTTCCATATCTGCTATTTGGAATTGTGTATTTTGGAATTTAGATAATGGTCTACCAAATTGCTCTCTTTCTTGAACATATTTAATTGTTTCGTCTAAAGCACCTTGAGCGATTCCTAGGGCTTGAGCAGCGATACCAATTCTACCACCATCTAATGTTTGCATAGCAATTTTAAATCCTTGTCCTTCTTTTCCAAGTAAGTTTGCTTTAGGTATTCTCATGTTTTCAAATACTAATTCAGTTGTTGAAGAACCTTTAATACCTAATTTTTTCTCCACTTTACCAATCGAGAATCCTGGTGTAGAACTGTCAACAATAAATGCACTTGTTCCTTTAACACCTTTTGCTCTATCTGTAACAGCAATTACGATGTATGTTTCTGCGTATCCACCATTTGTAATAAAGATTTTAGATCCATTGATTACATACTCATCACCATCAAGAACTGCAGTTGTTTGTTGTCCAGCTGCATCTGTTCCTGCATTTGGCTCAGTTAATCCAAAAGCACCTAATTTACCTTTTGCTAAGTCTGGTAAAAATCTTTTCTTTTGCTCATCATTACCAAATTTAATAATTGGCCAACAGCATAAAGAACTGTGTGCTGACTCAATAACTCCTGTTGTTGCACAGGCTCTTGATAATTCTTCTACTACCATAGCGTAGCTTAAATCATCAGCTCCAGCACCACCATATTGTTTAGGAATAATCATACCTAACAATCCATACTTAGCCATTTTCTCAACAGTTTCTGTTGGAAATCTGTGGTTCTCATCCACTTCTGCAGCTAAAGGCTGTACTTCATTTTCTGTGAAATCTCTAATCATTTTTTGAATCATTTCTTGTTCCTTAGTTAAGTTAAAATTCACACCATTTCCCTCCTTAATTTATATCTTACTTTATTGTTAATATATTAACGACAAACTCAGCACTATATAGTGCAATAAGTATGCCAAATTTTTAACAAGGTTTGATAAAAAAATTAATGTATTTATTTGTTGAAATTTGTGATTTTATTGTCAAACTTTTATTTTACAAAATATATTATATATTTTGTATTTTTGTGCAATACTATTTTTTGTAATAAGATAATACAATCCTAGACGAACTATGTCTTTTTTGTTAACAAATTAACAAAATCTTTTATAGAAAAAGCTATTGTAAAGCTTTTTTCATGTGTAAGTTTTAAATTTGTTTGCTCTGCTTACTCCACATCTTCTTGATTGCTTATTAAATAAGATAAAATAAACAAACTGTCGCTTAAGTGAACATTCTCCACAATAACACCTTCTGGGACTTTTAAATCTACGGGTGCAAAGTTCCAAATTCCTGGCACTCCAGCCTTACTTATCCTTGTAGCAATATCTTGTGCATAAGCTTTTGGTGTTGAAATAATTGCAATATCAATTTGATTATTCTTGAGGAAATTTTCCATTTCATCTAAAGCGTGAATGTAAATATCTTTTACTTTGTTTCCAATTATTTCAGGATTAGTGTCAAATAATCCTTTTAAACTGAATCCTGATTTTTCAAAGCTTGTATAATTTGCAATTGCTTGTCCTAGGTTTCCATAACCTACGATAACTGTATTATAGGTCTTTGTCAATCCCATAATGCTACGTATTTCTTTATATAATTCTTCTACATTGTAGCCATACCCCTGTTGTCCGAATCCACCAAAATTATTTAAATCTTGGCGTATCTGTGACGCTGTAAATCCAGTTAGTACGCTAAGCTCTTTTGAAGATATTCGGTATACTTCTCGATCTAATAGATCTTTTAAATAACGATGATACTTTGGCAGCCTTCTAATAACTGCTGTAGAAATATTACCCTGTTGTTTTCCCATAACCCAGTACTCCTAACTTTTTCTTTTGACATTCTCTTTCTTGCTCCATTTTTGAAGTCTTTATCTATATAAAGAATGTCCTAATCCTAACTTGATTATAACAGATTTATTTTTTAATGTAAATTGTTAAAATTTTACCAAACTTATCTTACATTTACTTATGCATTACTTAATTGATCTGAAATATGCTTCCTATAATCTTTAAACGTTTATTTATTTCCTTTCTTTTGTTAAACTATATGTGTACTAAAGTATAGGAGGCTTATATATGATCGTTTTATCCTGTAGTAACCTATCAAAGTCCTATGGTGTTGATCTAATTCTTGATCAAATTACTTTTCATATAAATAAAGGGCAAAAAGTTGGTGTGATTGGACCTAATGGGGCTGGCAAATCAACTTTGTTTAAACTATTAACTGGTGAGTTAGTAAAAGACTCGGGAAATATATTTATTTCAAAATCCGCTCAAATAGGTTATTTAAAACAAAATCATGATTTTGATGAAAAGAAAAGTATATATGAAGAAACCGTCCTGGTTTTTTCGGAATTAATAAAGCTAGAAAAAGAAATCAAAGCCTGTGAACAGAAAATTGCAGACCTTGGAAAAGGAAACCAAGACAGTGACACCTTACAATCATATATGGACACTTATGCACATTTAACTGAGGTTTTCGAACAAAGAAATGGATATGCCTTTCGAAGTGAGGTTAGAGGTGTTTTAAGAGGTTTAGGTTTTTCTGAAGAACTGTTTTCACAACCTATTGAACAGCTTAGTGGTGGTCAAAAAACTCGTATTTCTCTAGCGAAATTGCTACTTTCAAAACCAGATATCCTTTTATTAGATGAACCGACCAATCATTTAGATATCGAATCCGTTGAATGGTTGGAAGGGTTTTTAAAAGATTATCAAGGTACCGTCCTAATTATTTCCCACGATCGTTATTTTCTCGATCAAACCGTAACCCATGTTATAGAAATCGAAAATCAAAAACTGCTTTCTTTTCAAGGCAACTATTCTGATTTTATTAAAAAGAAAGTCCAACTCAGAGAACAACAACGGAGAGAACAGATTGCACTGCAGAAAGAAATGGATCGACAAAAAGAAATTATTCGTCGGTTTAAACAACATGGTACGGAAAAATTAGCAATGCGGGCACAAAGTCGAGAAAAACAATTACAAAAAATAAAAGTCCCTACGAACCAAATACAAACATCTACTAGAAAACAATTTCACTTTAGTAGTGCTTATGATAGTGGAACAGATGTATTGGCTGTTAATGACTTGTCAAAAAGCTTTGAAGACCAACCACTTTTTAATCACTTATCTTTCAACCTTTATAAGGGAGACAAGGTAGGTCTTATAGGTCCTAACGGAATTGGAAAGTCGACACTTTTTAAAATGATTTTGAATGAATCCATGGAAAAAATACAGCTAGGTCATCTAGTAGACCTTGGTTATTACGATCAAGAGCTAGTCAATTTGAAGTTAGATAATAATTTAGTTGAAGAAATAGCCGACGCATATCCTCATATGAATGAAACAGACATACGAACTTTATTAGGCTCTTTTTTGTTTTTTAATGACGACGTCTTTAAACAAATTAAAACTTTGAGTGGTGGTGAAAAAGCAAGAGTATCTTTACTAAAACTTATTTTATCTGAATCAAATTTCCTTTTACTCGATGAACCAACTAATCATCTGGATATTGCTTCTAAGGAGATTCTTGAAATTGCTTTGTGTGAATATGATGGCACTATTTTTGTTATTTCCCACGATCGATACTTTTTAGACAGAGTTACAAATAAAATTATTGAGCTAAGTCCCAATAAAGCAGAGACATTCTTAGGCAACTATAGTTACTATATAGAAAAGAAAAAAGAACAAGCATTTCTTTTAGAAGCAGATTCTGTTCCAGAAAAACAAACCAAAACCCATCAAAAAGAAATACGTAGAAAAGAAAAGGAAGCAAAAGCAAAAGCCAGACAACAAGAAAAGGAACAACAAGAGATAGAAGAAAAGATTATACAGCTTGAATCTAAACTGGAAGATCTCAAATCAAGTATGTGCGACGAAAAGATATATTCCGATCCTGAGAAAAGTAAATCTGTAAATGAAGAATTTCAATTCGTTGAAAGTGAAATTGAAAAACTTTATGAAGTATGGGAGTCTATGCAATAAAAAGAATACATCTTTGATGTATTCTTTTTATTGCACTTTATCAACAGGTTGATTTTTTTATAATCGTGTATTTATGTTAACTTCTGTCACGATTCTTTTCTTTTATTAATATTTTTACAAAATACGATTTATTTTTTGTTCACATTCATCCACATGTTTTCCACAAATTCCACAACTTTATCCACATGCCTGTTTGACTTTATTACTTTTACTCACAGCTTTTCCCGATTATCCACATTTTTTTGTTAACAAGTATGTTGTGTATAACCCCAATTTTTATAAAAATAAAGCCCTATTCTTTTTTAAATTGAATAGGGTAAAAAATATTAACATAATTTTTTATATGTATGTTTCTACTTTGATTGACCTTTTAATTCTTGAATAATAAGATCTTTTTTTTGACTCTGTTCTAGTAACTCATCAATCAACTCATGCATTGAATCCATCAACTGTAATAACGTTACTTTATCCATGCTTCCATCAATCTTTCGCATCCATGCTAATTTTTCCATAAAAGCGCCCCCATTGACCGTTATTTATTTCACTATCATTATAACATGGGACCGCAGGTCTATATACAAGTAAAGTTATCAATTAATTGTAATTTTTAGAAAATTCCCTTCCCAATCTTTAAGTTTGGTACTGCATTTAAATTAAGCGGTGACCTCTGCCCCCTTAAATAATTATAGTAGGCTACACAGCCAATCATTGCTGCATTGTCAGTACATAACTTTAAAGAAGGGTATTTAAAGTCAATGCTATTTCCGTCGCAAGCTTTCTTCAAGCTATCTCTTAAACCACTGTTCGCTGCAACGCCACCAGCTAAAACGATGGTGTTGACTTCTTTATCCTGAGCACACCTGATTGCTTTCTCCGTTAATACCTCTACGACTGCTTTTTGAAAACTCGCTGCTACATCCTCTACTACAATGGCTTCCCCCTTCATTTTTTGCTTATTGATATAGTTCAGCACCGCAGACTTTAAACCACTAAAGCTAAAATCATAACTTTCTTCTCCTAATAGGGCTCTAGGAAAATCAATGGCATCAGGGTTTCCTCTTTGCGCCAGCTGATCTATAATAGGCCCCCCGGGGTAACCTAACTCAAGGGCCCTTGCCACTTTATCAAAAGCCTCTCCTGCTGCATCATCTCTTGTTTTTCCTATTATTTCATAGTCACCGTAATCTTTCATATGTATAAGATGGGTATGTCCACCGGAAACAACTAAAGCAACAAAAGGTGGCTCTAGGTTTGGATGTTCAATAAAGTTGGCGTATATATGTCCCTCTATATGATTCACACCATTAAGGGGGATTTCTTTTGCAAGGGATAATGCCTTCCCAGCTGACAATCCTACAAGTAAAGCCCCAACAAGACCTGGACCGTATGTTACTCCAACATGACTTATATGATCGTAGGTTATCTTTGCTTCAGACAACGCTAATTCTATCACTTCGTTTATTTTTTCAATATGTTGTCTAGAAGCAACTTCCGGTACCACACCACCAAACTTTTTGTGTTGTTCAATTTGTGAATAAATTATATTTGATAAAACGTTTCTTCCATTTTTCAAAACACTTACAGAGGTTTCATCACAACTTGTTTCAATTGCCAAGGTAATAATTTCATTTTGTTCTACTGCTGTCTCTATCATATTATCTCTCCTATATTTTACTGTTGTTCTTTACCGGCGAATGAATTCGCCTCTACGTTTTTAAAACATACTTCATCTTATGTTCTCTATTTACGATCTCTTACAAAATTTATTTCCACTATAGTTTTCACCTTTTTTGGAATACTATTAACAATCCTGTATCAAAATTTAACCTGAGGAGTGATCCAATGGGTAAAAAACAGCATAAAAACACGGATTCTGATTCCTTTACACAAAGTGTTTCAGAAAACAATATTATGCCCGATGGTATGTTAAATCCGGTTAGCGCTACTGATTTGGCTATATTTAACATAGCACAAAATGCGCCAAAAATACAGGATAAAAAGAATCAAAAATAAAATGAGAGGAGATGATTTTTTGGTCATCTCCTCTCATTTTATAGACGATCACAATCCGTTACTGTTATAGTGTATTCCACATAATCAAAGCATCTTCTTTATTGTCTTCATAGTAGTGCTTACGAACACCATCTATACGAAAGCCTAACAGGGTATATAGCTTCTGCGCCACTTCATTTGACCGCCTTACCTCTAAGGTCATTTTTTTTATACCCTTTTCTCGAGCTTTATGGATTAGTGCTTTTCCAAGGATCTTACCTATTTGCTTTCCTTGATTCTTTGGGTTTACTGCAATATTTGTAATGTGTCCCTCATCAAAAACTTGCCACATACCCCCATAGGCAATGACTTCTTCTTTTATAGTTGCAACTAAATATATGGCCATTTTATTTTCGTTTATCTCCTGGTAAAAGGCACTTTCCGTCCATGGATTTGCAAAGCATTGTTCTTCAATTGCTACAATTGCAGGGATGTCTGTAACCTTCATTTCTCGGATCATTATTCCATCCATTTACTTTATGCCACATCCGTTCACTTTTTCATCATACTGACGTTCTGCTTGGGATTTCCTCATATAAGTTGGCAATAAATCCTTTGGATTTTGTAGTTGTCCCAGATCTACTTTTTTCTTTGCTGCTTCACATAAAGATGCAGCTCTTGGCATAATTAGTGAAGCTGGAGGTAATTGCCCTTTATCGGTTAGTTGTTCCTCAATTTTGCTTTTATGTTTAACAGCACCATCACCAATAAATAATACATTTCCCGTTTCTTTTTCATAATGCTTTAAAACATCATTTATATCAAGTACTTGTTGTTCTTCAACCTGTACTAATTCGTTATCCTCCCATTTGTAGCTAGCTGTATATACAAGATCCCTTTGTCCGTCAATCATTGGACATATTGTCCCTTCATAAAAAGGTGCATTATAAGCTAAAGCTTCTAAGGCAGATATGCCTACAACTGGTTTTGCCATGGCTTGTGCCATCACCTTTATGGTTGTAATCCCAATTCTTAATCCCGTAAAGGATCCCGGCCCTAGAGAGACTCCAAAAACATCTATATCCTTAGGTTTTAACCCAGCCGCATTTAGCACTTCATCCACCATAGGTAATAGCTTTTCTGAATGGGTTTTTTTATGGTTAATGGTGTATTCGCCTATTAATTTTTCATCGTTGCATATTCCGACTGTTGCAACTACAGAGGATGTATCTAAAACTAGTATATTCATCCCTTTAACAACTCCTCAACAATTTGTCTATAATAATCATTTGTATATTTAAAACAGATTTCCCGCTTGTTTTCATCAACGTATTTCATTTCTATCCATAAACGATCTTCCGGCAAAATTTCTTCAATTAAATATGCCCATTCAATGACACAAACCCCTTGTCCAAAAAAGTATTCCTCATATCCGATGCTTTCCATTTCTAATGGGTCTCCAATACGATATACATCAAAATGATATAAGGGTAATCGCCCTTCATATTCCTGTACAATTGTAAAGGTTGGGCTTGTTACATGATCTTCTACCTCTAAACCTTTAGCTAATGACTGAGTAAAGGTCGTCTTGCCAGCGCCTAAATCCCCTTGTAAGCACAGGATATCCCCAGCAGATAATAATTGGCCCAGCTTTTTTGCTATTTTTTCTGTTTCCTTAAGTTCATTTATATTGACGCAGCGCATAAAAAACACCTCTTTTATATTTCAAGTATATTCCGGCGAATGAATTCGCCTCTACTTTAAACACACTTTTTCCGTAGCTTCGAATTCATTCGAAAATCTCTTCTTTAGGCGAATCAATTCGCCTCTACATAAACACACTTTTTTTCCGTAGCTTCGAATTCATTCGAAGGTTTCTTCCTTAGGCGAATCAATTCGCCTCTACATAAACACACTTTTTTCCGTAGCTTCGAATTCATTCGAAGGTCTCTTCTTTAAACGGAAGCAATTCGCCTCTACAAAAAATTCCAAACCACTGCTTGTCATCCTGAGCCTGCGAAGGATCTCGCTTTTGAATTTACGATTACTTCTTTAAACCTTTAAACCCGAGATGCTTCACTTGCGTTCAGCATGATAAAGAGCTTTTTCTGTCATCCTGAGTGTAACGAAGGATCTCGCTTTTGATTTTATCTTTATAAACCTGACATGCTCTATGTTTAATTTTAACATATTCGACATAAAAAAACCTTTATTTTTTTATTCCTTATTGTCATATAATTTCCACTTTAAGTATAGCTATACTTGCTATACCCTTAGTAACATGTAATGACCTTCAGGTATCTGTGGAAAGATTTGATCTTTGACACGCAGAAGGTTCTCATACTTCCCTGCAAAAAAATAAGGAGCACGCCTAGCGCACTCCCATCAAAAAATCTCTATTGTAATCCCTTCATACTCAAAGCAACTCTTCCCTTTTTATGGTCAACGTCAATTACTTTTACTTTTACAATGTCCCCTATGGATACAACATCCATGGGATTCTTCACAAAACGATCACTAAGCTGAGAAATATGTACCAACCCATCATTTTTAATGCCAATATCTACAAAAGCACCAAAGTCTATTACATTTCTCACTGTTCCTGTTAATATCATATCTGTCTTTATATCCTCTAGCTTTAATACATCGGTTCTAAAAATCGGCTTAGGTAACTCCTCTCTTGGATCTCTTCCAGGCTTTTTCAGCTCCTTAATAATATCCTTTAAGGTCGGTACCCCTACTTCTAATTCCTCTGCCAACGCTACTATGTCTTGGTCCTTTATTTCCTTATCTAAACTTTGCAGTGCTTTGTAATCAGTCAATGCCTCTTTATAACCTAGCTTATCCAGAAGCTTTTCTGCAGCTTTATAACTTTCTGGATGGACACCGGTATTATCTAAGGGATTATCGCCATCAGAAATTCTTAAAAATCCGGCACATTGTACAAAGGCAGCAGGGCCTAATCGTTTAACCTCTTTTAAGGTTTTTCTAGATTTGAATTTCCCCTGTTCTTCTCTATATTTTACAATATTATCTGCCACTGCCTTACTAATCCCTGAAATATATTGCAGTAAAGAAGCAGAAGCCGTGTTTAAATCTACCCCAACACTATTAACACAATCCTCTACAACACCCTTTAATGTTTCATCGAGTCTTTTTTGATTGACATCATGTTGATATTGCCCAACACCAACATGTTTAGGATCTATTTTTACAAGCTCTGCTAATGGGTCCTGTAACCTTCGGGCGATAGATATAGCTCCCCTTAAAGATACATTTATATCTGGGTACTCCTTAGATGCTAAATCAGAAGCAGAATAAACAGAAGCTCCCGCTTCACTAACGATCATATAAAATACTTTACGATCAACTTCTTTTAACATCTCCGCAACAATCAATTCTGACTCTCTTGATGCTGTCCCATTACCAATTGCAATCATATCAATATTGTATTTATTAATTAAATCAATTAATATCTTTTTACTTTCTTCTACTTTGTTTTGTGGTGCAGTTGGAAAAATGGTTGTTGTATCTAATAGCTTTCCTGTTTCATCTACAACCGCAATCTTACATCCAGTACGGTATGCCGGATCAAAGCCCATTACCACCTTGCCTGTAATTGGCGGCTGTAATAGTAGTTTTTTAAGATTTTCACCAAAAACCTTAATCGCCTTTTCCTCTGCCTGTTCTGTTAAAAAGGACCTTATTTCCCTTTCAATAGAAGGGGAAATTAAACGTTTATAAGCATCTTCCATTGCTTTAATTACATAAGGGGTAGTAATGCTTCCATTTCCATTAGATACCCTATTTTCTAAGTAACGTAAAATCTTTTCAGCCTCAATATCAACTTTTACCTTTAAAATTTCTTCCTTTTCCCCACGGTTTATGGCAAGAATTCTGTGGGCTACAATCGACTTAACCTTTTCTGTGTAATCATAGTACATATCATATACTGATTCTGTTTTATCATCTGCCTTAGTAATGATCATGCCATTTTGAAAGGTCATATCCCTTATTGCCTTACGGTAGTCTGGATTATCGGATATTTCCTCTGCAACAATATCCATTGCACCACCAAGGGCATCTTCAACAGTCAATACTTCCTTCTCTTCATCAACAAAAGGTGCTGCTAGCTCTTCTATGGCTCCATCAAGGACATTTTGTTCAAATAGAATATGGGCTAAAGGCTCTAATCCTTTTTCCTTCGCTACCGTAGCCTTAGTTCTTCGCTTTGGTCTAAAGGGTCTGTATATATCTTCGATTTCCTGTAGTGTTTTTGCACCTGTAATCTTTTTTTCAATCGCCTCTGTCATTTTTTCCTGTTCACTAATTAATTTAAATACTTCCTCACGGCGACTCTCTAAATTCCTTAAATATGTTAAACGATCAGCTAAATCCCTTAATACCACATCACTTAACTCCCCGGTCTTTTCCTTACGATAACGAGCAATAAATGGTATCGTATTTCCTTCATCTATCAGTTCTATTGTATTTGTCACTTGAAACGCTTTTAATTTAAATTCCTCTATTAGTTGTTGGGTAATTTGTGAAATAGCCATTCAGTCATCCTCCTTCATTAAACAAGTATATCCTACATAATTCTTTATATAACTAGCTAAATCCTTTTAAAGTTTTAAATTCCCTTTGTCGACCTTAATGAGAGCGAAAACTAAAATCCGATTTTTTTAAAACTAAAGTAAATGATTAGCGAAGTTACAATAAAAAGAGCGTAAGATAATCAGTTAAGAATTTTTAACTGTTTGAGCGTAGCGAGTTTTAAAAATTTATGATTATCTTTAAGCTCATTCTTACTTTGTTTAAAGCGAATTTACGTAGTTTTAAAACATTCGGGTTTGTCATGTATAATCATCAACATCATAAATAGTCCAAAAACGAAGCACTGAAAAGGAACAACTTCCTTTTCAGTGCTTCGTTTTTTATATCAACCTTTTTCCCATCGATCTCCATCATTCATTACATGGTCATTTAATTGCCCTTTGCCGTAGGTCATACCCGCTACAATCGCAGGCCCCTTTGGCTTTATTGTTTCAGTAGTCGCTGTTACTTCTTTTTCCCCTAGCTCTGTCCAAGCTTCTAATTGAGGTGTGGCAATTTTTATTGCCTGCTCAAATTTATTTACATCCTTTTCAATTTCAGCCTCTGTCACTAACTTATTTAAATAAACATATAAACTCTTTAAATTGAGTGCAATTTCTGTATCTCCTTGTACAGTAGCAAGGAGCTCTGCAATAATGCTTCTAGCTTTTTGAGTAGACTTATTTAATTGTTTTTCATCTTTATTTTTCACCTGTGCAATTGCATCATTTAAAGCATCGATAAATGCTTCAAATAATATTGCCACTAGCTGCGCATCATTTGCTTGGGTAATTTTGTTGGCTAAATACTCTTTTTCAATCATGTTCAATCACCTTTCTAAATTGGGCTTATGATTAAAACAGGGAGAGTACCCTCTCCCTTAATATTAATTGTAACTATGCGTTTAATAATTGTAATATTGTTTGTGGTCTTTGATTCGCTTGGGCTAACATAGAAGTACCAGCTTGCATTAGAACATTTAGTTTTGTATGCTCAGACATCTCAAGGGCCATGTCCGCATCTTCTATTCTTGATAATGCTGCTGTTAAGTTCTCTGTTGTATTATCAAGGTTTGCAGCAGTGTACTCAAGTCTATTTTGTATTGCTCCTAATGCCCCTCTAAGCTCTGCTACATTAACAATCGCGTTATCATAAACCGTAATTGCTGCAGTTGCTCTTTCCTCTGTTGAAACATCCAAAGCATGTTCTATAGTTGCTTCTGATAATCCATCGGTTACATCTTGTACTTCAAGGAAAGCTGCTCCTCTAACACCTGGATTTCCTAATGGATCTGTATGACTTATACCTAATTTAGTTGCACGGATATCTCCAACAGACAATCTAAACCCTTGTCCTTGATTCGGTCCAATTTGAAGATTTGTTACGAACTCATCAGGAGTCCCCTCTAAGAATATCGCCTGTCCTTTAAACCCTGCATATTCTTCTGTCGCTGTTATAACAAGTCTTTCCTCTACATCATCATCAACTTTCATTTCAACACCTTCAAAATCTAAATCAGTTATTGATTCAACAATACCTTTTATATCTTTATTATTAATATCTATAGGACGGTTTGAACCAGTATATGGTGCCTCTGCACTATTATAAAATTCAATTTTTTCATTTCCGATCGTTAAAGTAGATCCTGCTTCCGGCATATCATTAAAGTAGAAAGTTCCTACAGCTTTATCTATATCATTTTCAGCTTCTCCTCTTTCTACTCGGTCGTCTTCATCATCAAATAACACGTTCATTACTCTAGAAGATCCTGTTACCTTGACTTCGCTTGTTCCACCAATTGAAGTAGACTTTATTTCTAAAGTACCATTATTAGTAAATATAGCTTGTCCACGATCTCCAATAGCATCATTAATAGCATTTTTTAATTCTTCTCCAGTATTGTGCTCTCCTTGTAGCTTTGTCATAGTAACGCTTCGTTCCTCGCCATCAATCCAAATAGACAAGTTATCTCCATTTAAATCATCACCCAAGTCACCTGATATATTCTCTGTTATTAACACAGCAGGCTCACCTGTAGACATTCTATGTACTGTAGTATTTGTATTTTCTGCTTGATTACCACGAAGTAAGTTTCTTGTATTAAACTCAGTACCATTTGCAATTCGATTTACCTCTGAAGTTAATTGGTTTACTTCATCTTGAATCGCACTTCTATCCTCATCTGTCACTGTACCATTTGCAGATTGTACTGCTAGCTCTCTCATTCTTTGTAGCATAGAGTGAACTTCATTCATTGCACCCTCTGCGGTTTGAATTAAAGAGATTCCATCTAATGTATTTTGAGAAGCTTTTCTTAAACCTCTAACTTGGGCTTTCATTTTTTCAGAGATTGCCATCCCTGCGGCATCGTCTGCAGCTCTATTAATCTTTTTCCCTGAAGATAGCCTTTCTAAAACCTTTGAAGATTTGTTTGTGTTATTGCTTAGTAATCTGTGGGCATTTAATGCCGGAATGTTATTATTAATACGCATGAATTATTTCCCCCTTAGTGAATTATCCTTTTATACTTTATATTTTAAATTATTATACTTGTACTATTTTTTCTCTCAATATTTTTATCGACTGAATTCGGTGAATTCTTTAGTTTTTTCTTATATTCTTTTTTAAAATCTTTAAACCCGTAAACCCGAGATGCTTCACTGGCGTTCAGCATGACAAAACCCAATCTATGTCAGCATGACAATTTAAACTAGCTCAAAACTTAAATCTTTCCTCTTTTCCCTTTTCTCGGTCGACACTTTCAACAAACACCAGAATTTGTGCCACTATTTCATAAAGTTCCTCTGGAATTTCAGCGCCTACTTGAAATTGCATCAATTCCTTCACCAGCCTTTCGTCCTCATAGATAAATACATCGTTTTCTTCTGCTTTTTTTATGATGTTTTCTGCAACAATTCCTCTGCCTGTGGCTGTAATTTTTGGTACGCGTTGCCGCTGGGCGTCGTATTCTAAAGCTAAAGCCTTTTTATTTTTATCCATAAAAATCACCTATATTTTAACGTCTAACATTCGGTTTGAATTTTGTGGCTCTTCTATGTCTTCAACGGCGGATAATAGGGTTTGGTTTTCCTCTACTCTAAAGGAAAAATCTTTTACCTCGTAGCCTAGGTCTTCTAGCATGCTATAAATTTGCTCTGTGTATTTCTCCACAAAGGCTTGGTCCTCAGCCTTACTTAAACCCATTTTCAAAACTACTTTTTTATAGCTAACCCCAACATACATGTTCACATTGCCAATATTATTGGTATCGAAGTTTAAAAGAACAGACATATTTTTCGGATCAATTTTTTTACTGCCTTTTTTATCATTTAATAAGTAGATTTGCAGATTTTTAAATTGATCATTAATCATCAATGGTAACTGATAGATGGTATCTTGCTTATTTAATCTAACCTGTAGCTCTAAACTATCAAAAAGCTTTTGTCCTGCTCTTTGAACTGCTTCCTTTGTCTCTCTGTCTAATAGATGGGATTTCCCTTCTATTTCTTCTAGTACTTGGGCGATTTGTTCATAGGGTCTTTCTGGTAGCATTTGTCCATTCTTTATTTGCTGGGATAATCCATTTAAGGCATCTCTTAATTGATCCCCTAAAGTCATGAATGCTTCTCCTCGACCCGGCACTTCAAAAGCATTTAAAAGATCGTTCATGGCACTGCCAATTTGATCTTGATTGTTTAAAAAGCGCTCTACATGGGCTACTTCTTTTAAATTCATTGGGATCGCATTTTTCATCAATAGGGATATCACTTGTTCTTTTTGCTGTATATCCATATGCTTTAAACTTTGCATAAACTGCTGTAGCTTATCTTCTGACTGGAATTGACTTTGCTTACTAATTGCTTCAGTTTCTTGTTTTTCTAAGGTTTTGATCGCCTCACCGATGTCTAGTTTTTTGAAATCTTTTAAGATTGTATTTAACTTTTGATTTTCATTTTCTGTTAAAGATTCTCCAAGAGATGCTAATTGATTTTTAAGTTCAAATATATTTTGTAAATTCATTCGATTTAGACCCATTCCATTTTGTACAATGGTTCTTGCCAGTTCTCTGACTTCAGGGTCTTCTGCAACCTGTCCTAACTTTACTTCATTATCCCTTAAATATGTTTTTATGTTGCTTTCCATCCCTTGTGGTAGGGGCATAGGTCTTTCAATGTTTCTTTCCCCTAATTGTTCTAATCCTTCTAGCTCTAAATTTTGCAACTGACTTAATAATTCTTCCTTTGTCATTTCCCCCATTATAAATTGCTGGCTTAATTCTAAAGCTTCTAGGGTTAATGGTAAGTCGTTTCTAATCTGAAAGGCCAGGGTATTTATTTCTATGGATTTTACGGTTTGTAGAAGCTGCAATTTTTCAAATCCACTTTCGAAAAACTTATTATCCTCTGGTTGAGCTGGGCTAATGTTATCAAAATCCTGTTGTACTTCTTGGTTTATTTCTTTGTTTTCTACTGATGTTGCAACTTGCTGGTTAGCGACTTCAAGGTTCTGAAGTGCTCTTTCTATATTTTGTAGGGCTTCTTGTATATTATCTGCTGTTATATTAAGTGTTTGGTGTACCTGTTTATTTGAAGACTCCCTTTCCAGCTGTGTTGAATCCGTAAAAGCCTTTTCTATTTCCATTGCAAGCTCTTGCATATTAGATAGCTTCTCTTTTAGATCTTGTAAGGTTTGTGTATTTATACTTTCTGTTCCTTTTGAAAGATCTAAAGCCTTCATTGCAACTGCTGCTTGTTTAATGTTTTCAATTGCCTGTTTCTCTAGTTTAACTACATACTCTTTGTCCTTTTCAGGTCCATCTTGAATTTGATTTAAGGCTTGTTTCGCCTGATTTAAATTTTGTTTAATTTCCTCTACTTTTCTTTCCAGTGATTCTGTATCTTTTACTTGGTAAGCATCTGTCATTGTTTCCGTCATTTGACTGTTTTGATCTAAATTCTGCTCATAGGCATTGATGTACCCTTCTAACTTAGATAGTGGTAATTTTTCTAGCGAAACCTGTTCTGTGAAAGCTTGTTTTACAGGGTTAAAGGAAAGTTTTTCTGTCACTAGGTCAACCTGACTTTTTATATCGTAAAGATTTTGTATGTTAGCTTTATTGATAGAAACACTATTTTTTATTAAAGCTCTTGCTGCCTCAAAGTCTTCCTTTTCCCCTTTGATGGTCGTAATTTCATTTTGTTTTAAATAACTTTGTACTTTGCTTTCAGCAGCTGCAGGTATTTTTTTTGTTTCTTGTATTAGTTTTACGCCGACATTTTTAAATTGATTGGTTAAACGGGTAATATGTTTTTTAATATTTTCAAGTTTTTCTTCTTTGTTATTTTGCACTACTTCTTTTTCTGATACTTCCTCTATATGTGCTTGATTTTCTTTATTCAGTACCCACTCACGACTCAGTGCAAGTCCTTCCAATGTAACAGGCACCCTATTGTTTACATGAAAAGCAATGGTATTTAGATCCACGGTTTTAACCGTATCAATTGCCTTCGCAACATGAAAACTATATTCTAAGGCAGTAGGTTTTACCTCAGGGGCTGATTTAGTAACACTTTCCATTAGGGCTTCTTGTTGTTTTGGATCTTTACTTGCTATTTTATTTAAAGTATCAAGCTTAAAGTCAATGCCTTTTTTAATTAATGAAACGAAAGTTTTTTCATCTAGTTTTTCTAATTGTTCAATCTTATTTAATAACTCCTGAACATTATTTTTTTCTGTTACTACTTGATGTTGTTTATTTTCCGTATCTACTAATTCAGTAGTTTTATTTTCTTGTTTTTGCACCTCTATTTTTTCTACATCAATCACTTGTTCCTCTATAACCTTTTTATGAACTAGGTTATCTTGATTTTTACCCTCTGTTCCAGAGATTGTTGCTTGTTCTATCTCTGCATCTAGGATCTTTAATTTTTCCACTAAAGTCACAATATCTTCTTGCTCAAAGGCCTCCATGTTATGAATTAACATAGCTGCTTTTTCTGTATTTAATAAAGCTTTTACTTCTTTAATTGCTTCCTTAACTTCAATAACTTTTGTAATATTTTCTTTTGAAGCATCTACGCCTTCTCGTATAAGTGCTTTCGATATAGCCATCTTATCTTTGCTTGGTTCCATATCCGCATCAACCAATAGGGATCTAATATCCTCTTCCATCAGTCGTAAATCTTTTTCTGTCACCTTTTGATTGCTCCCATACATACTTTCATATGCATTACTCACAAAGTGACCCTGTTTTTGCTCAACCTGTATTTTACTTTTAACCACACTATTTTTAAGTTTGTACAGATTTTCGATAGATGTATTAATTTTATTTTTTACCGTCTGCACTAAAGTTTCATCTTCTATCGTTTGAATATTGTCCACTTTGTTTAGCACATCTTGAATACGATTAATATTTTGTTTTGATATTTCTGTCCCTGATTTATGTAAGGCTTTAATCGCATCGGTTACGTCTTTGCCCATTTTACTTCCATAAATCTTTTGTGAAATTTTTTCTGCTTCTTGAGTGGACATTTTTTTCTTCCGAGTAAATAGCTTCATAAATGAAAACTGCTCTTTTTCACTTTTGATCTGTTCAATTTCCTTGGCTATTTTTTGTAAAGATTCTTTTTCAATATCAATATTTTTATCAATCAGCTCAATGGCTGTATCATAATCTAAACCTTCGACTACTTTGCTTAGCTGTTTTTTTGATGCAATAAAAGATTGGATGTTCTCTTTTGATATTTTAATTTTATGATTTTCTAAGGTCTTAAGGGCTTCCTTTGTTTCATCATTAATTGGTAATTGTAACCTTTGTAAAATTTCTTTTTGTTTTTGGCCCTCTTTTGTTGTTTCGACAGCATCTTCTTTTTGAATTAGCTTTGATTCTAGGATTTCTCGCTTATCTATAACAACTTCGTCACCGACTTCAGCTTTTAACTCATTTTTTAACCGAGCTTCAATGACTTTATTTGAACCAATATCTACTTTTACTTTTTCACTTTCTTTTTCTATTAACGTACCTTTTATTTTAAAATTACTTTGTATACGATCATATGTTGGTTGTGCAACCTTTACACGATTTTGATTGGAAATAAAATTCATAGGGTCACCGCCTTTCACTCTACATATTTATCGTCAAATTTTATGTTTTTCTTTAGAAGTGGATGAAATTATATTTGTTGTATTAATGTTCGGCGAATGAGTTTGCCTCTACTTTATATCAGAATATATTTCTGTATTACCATAATAAAATCTTTCTGTCACCCTGAGGGTACCGGGATCTCGGTTTTGCTTCTTCATTGTAGCTTTACACCCGAGATGCTTCATTGCATTCAGCATGACAAAATAACTATAATTGGTCTTGCCGGCGAATGAATTCGCTTCTACTTAACTGAGTTTATATTAATCCTTTACTTTTTCACCTAAATTGCCGATAAATATATTAAGTTGAAAATGACCTAATTATAGGATAAAATATATGTAACAAAAGAGGTGATAATCTATGAGCGGAATAAATGCAGTTAATGCCAGTGATGCAATTAATTTTCCAGAACCTTCTACGAAAAGAAAAGACGTTCAAAAACAAGAATTTTTACAGAAGTTTCAAAACATACAGTCTGACCAGGTACGTAGTCACCTGGAAGGTCTTTATGATAAAATTGCAGACCAGTCTGAAAAAATTAGTGATCGTCTACATCTTAGCGAAGTGGTTAAATATAAAGAATTAGTGAGAGATTTTCTTGATGTTGCAACAAAAAATTCTCATCAATTTTCTAAACAAAACTTTTTAGACCGTCGAGGTCGTCACCGAGTTTATGGAATTGTTAAACAAGTAGACCGGGAGCTTGAAAATTTAACGAAAGAATTCTTAAAGCAAGAAGTAGATCGGATTAGTGTCATAAAAAAATTAGATGATATACGTGGGTTGTTGGTAGATGTATTCATGTAGATAAGATTTAAGCAGAGAATTTTTTCTCTGCTTTTTTATTATGGTCATACCTTTAAGACAAACCCCAGATACTTCACTACCATTCAGTATGACACCTTTTTTTGTCATTCTGAGCCCAGCGAAGGATTTCGTTTTTTTGTTTTTTAAAGTCTAAACCCTATATACCTCATTTAATTTAGTATGACAAACTCAAAGGCGATATTCTTCGACAAGCTCAGGATGGCAGATACCTAGATAGTAAAAGTATAAACTCAAACATCAATTGGATAATAAAAATAAATAATTCAATATAGAAAAAAGCGTTTGGAAGATTAATCTTCCAAACGCTTTTTTAGGTATGCATTAATAAATAAATCGATGTCTCCATCCATGACAACTTGTACATTTCCGGTTTCTGCATTTGTTCTATGATCTTTTACTAGATTATAGGGATTAAATACATAGGACCGTATTTGATTTCCCCAGGCGATCTGGCTATAATCCCCTTTAATGTCATCGATTTTTTCTTTTTGCTCTGTTTGTTTTAATTCTAACAACTTTGCTTTTAGCATTTTCATTGCTGTTTCTTTATTGCTATGCTGAGAGCGTTCATTCTGACATTGGGCAACAATCCCTGTAGGGATATGGGTTATTCTTACAGCAGAATCTGTCTTATTAACATGCTGCCCACCGGCACCACTTGCTCTATAGGTATCTACCCTTAGGTCTGTTTGCTTTATATCCACTTCTACGGAATCATCTAGCTCAGGCATTACATCTACGGAGGCAAAGGATGTTTGTCTTTTTCCTGAGGCATTATATGGGGATATTCTCACTAAACGATGTACCCCTTTTTCCGCCTTTAAGTACCCATATGCATTCATACCTTCAATAAGCAAAGTAGCACTTTTAATACCTGCCTCTGGATCTTCTGTTAGTTCTAAGGTTTTCACGGAATAATCTCTTTTTTCCGCCCACCTTAAATACATACGAAGTAACATTTTCGCCCAGTCTTGGGCATCTAAACCACCAGTACCAGCATGTATGGTTAGAATCCCATTGTTTTTGTCATAAGGACCACTTAACAATGTTTCTATTTTCAGTGCTTCTGCTTTCATTTCTAGATCTTTTAAAGTTGCTTCTAACTCCTCCTCAAAGGAAGGGTCTCCATCTTCAATAAAGGATACCATCATTTGAAGCTCCTCATGACTTTCCACCAAAGCATTAAATAGTGTAAGCTTGTCTTTATGACTCTTTGCTGTTTTAACGGTCTCTTGGGCTTTATCTGGATCATCCCAAAAACTTGCTTCCGCCATTTTTGCTTCAAGTTCTTCAATAATAATTTCTAATTTTTCTATGTCAAAGAGACACCTTCAATTCATTAAGGGTCTTTTCTAATTGATCAATTTGCTGCTTAATTAAATCTATTTGAAACATCTAATGACACCGCCTATCTTCCACAACACTTTTTATATTTTTTACCACTACCACAAGGACACGCTTCATTTCGTCCGACTTGGTCGTTTTTCACAACGGTTTTCGGTTTGGCTGATCCACCCTGATTTGTAGATGTCGGTGTAGCAACTTTTTTACGTTCTACACGACTTTCTTTCTCCATGCCATACATGTATTTAACTGTGTCCCCTTGAATACTTTTAATCATCTCTTGGAACATATCAAATCCTTCTACTTGATATGCACGAACAGGGTCTTGTTGCCCAATTGCTCTTAAACCAATTCCTTGCTTTAATTGATCCATTGCATCAATATGATCCATCCATTTTGAGTCAATCACCTGTAGTAAAACAACTCGTTCTATTTCTCTAATTCGTTCTTGACCGATTTCTTCTTCTTTTGCCTCATATGCTTTCTCACTTACTTCCAGTATTTGTTCTTTTAATGTCTCTGGCGTTAAGGATTCAACATCTTCAAAACTTAACAGCCCTTTAGGTAAATACTGTCCTTCAAGATAGTTAACTAATCCATCTAAATCCCATTCCTCTGGGTACTGAATGCCAGCTGTATAAATTGCAATAGCTTCGTCAGCTATATTTTCAATCATGCTAAAGATGTGCTCTCGCATATTTTCGCCGGATAGCACTTTTTTACGCTCTGTATAAATGACTTCCCTTTGTTTGTTCATTACATCGTCATATTGAAGGACATGCTTACGAATACCAAAGTTTCTACCCTCCACTTTTTTCTGGGCATTTTCTATGGATCGGGATAATAATCCATGTTCTATTGCATCATCATCATCTATTCCTAGTTTTTCTACTAAGCCTTGTATTCTTTCTCCTCCAAATAGACGCATTAAATCATCTTCTAAGGAAATATAAAAACGACTGGACCCAGGGTCTCCTTGCCTCCCGGAACGTCCCCTTAGCTGATTATCAATACGACGAGACTCATGTCTCTCTGTACCAAGAATTTGTAATCCTCCGGCTGCCACTACCTCGTCATGCTCTTTGTCTGTCTTTTCCTTAAATTCTCCAAAAAGTTTCTCATATACTTTTTTGGCTTCAATTATTTCCTCATCTTCTATATCTCTAAATCCAGTAACTTCTGCTAATACTTCATCCGAGTAGCCCTTAGACTTCATATGTTTTTTGGTTAAAAACTCAGGATTACCTCCAAGTAAAATATCCGTACCTCTACCAGCCATATTTGTCGCAATCGTTACAGCACCTTTTCGTCCTGCCTGGGCTACAATTTCTGCTTCTCTTTCATGGTGTTTTGCATTTAAAACTTCGTGAGCTACGCCCCTTCTTTTTAAAAGTTTAGAAAGGTCCTCAGAATTTTCAATAGAAATGGTACCGACTAAAACCGGTTGACCTAATTTATGCTTTTCTTCAACTTCTTCTGCTAATTTTAGAAATTTCCCTTGAACTGTCTTGTAAATAACATCTGGGTTATCTACACGTACAATCGGTTTGTTGGTCGGTATTTCAATAACATCCATACCGTAAATGGAAACAAACTCATCTTCTTCTGTCTTAGCTGTACCTGTCATACCGGCTATTTTTTTATACATTCTAAAATAGTTTTGGAATGTAATTGTTGCTAAAGTTTTGGATTCCCTTTGAACCTGTAATTTTTCCTTTGCTTCTATTGCTTGATGAAGCCCATCACTATAACGTCTTCCAAACATCAATCGACCGGTAAAATCATCTACAATGACAATCTCGCCGTCTTTTACGACATACTCTTTATCTTTTCTCATTAGATTATGGGCTTTTAATGCCTGGTTAATATGATGGGATATCTCTATATTATTGATATCCGATAAATTCTCAATATTAAAGAATTTTTCTGCTCGTTCTACCCCTTCTTCCGTTAGTGCAACGGTGTTTCCTTTTTCATCCACATTGTAATCTACTTCTTTTTTTAAGTTTTTAACAAACTGATCCACAATGCCATATCGATCAGTAGACTTTTGTCCTTGACCCGAAATAATTAGAGGCGTCCTTGCTTCATCGATTAAAATACTATCTACCTCATCGACAATAGCATAGTTTAGTTCTCTCTGGGCCATATCCTCTTTATAAATGACCATATTATCCCTTAAGTAATCAAATCCAAATTCATTATTCGTTCCGTATGTAATATCACTGTTATATGCTTCTTTTCTTTCTTGTGGCGACAACCCATGTACAATTACGCCTACAGATAAGCCTAAGAAATGATACAGCTTACCCATCCAGTCTCTATCCCTTTTTGCAAGATAGTCATTAACTGTAATTACATGTACCCCTTTTCCAGATAACGCATTTAAATAAACCGGCAGTGTCCCTACAAGGGTTTTTCCTTCCCCGGTTTTCATTTCTGCAATACGCCCCTGATGAAGTACAATACCACCGTACAGCTGCACACGGTAATGTTTCATACCTAATACTCGCCAAGATGCTTCTCTTACCGTAGCAAAAGCCTCAGGTAATATATCATCTAATGTTTCTCCCTGGGCTAGTCTCTCTTTTAGTTCTACTGTTTTATTTTTCAGCTGTTCATCGGTCAAGTTCTTATATTCTTGTTCTAACTCTAATATGTGATTTACTGATTTATCTAGTTTTTTTAACTCTCTTTCACTATGTGTCCCAAAAACTTTTTCAAATAATCTTTTCACTATTTCACCTCATTATTGTGTCAATATATTCATCTGAGAAAATAATCATTTCTCATTAATATTGCCTTTTATTGTAACATTATTTATTACTTTCAACAATTACATCCTTAAATCCTTTTATTATAGTCAAATTTAATGGTTTTTGTAGATCTTCGTGACCTATCCGAAGTCATCATGGACTGAATTAATAGAAATAAGCCAATACTAATCAAGATATCACCAACACTTAATATATGTTTAAAGGGATATGCTTCATGTAGTCCAACTATTTTGCCTAGATATACTGTAAATCCATAAGCCTCTTCTAAAGGAATAAACTGGGGTAATAGTCCAGCCTCTATGGAAGTAAGTATACTTTCTGCATTTATTTTTTCTAAAACAGTTGTGTCAATTGGTGTTTTTCCACTATTGAAAAGTATAGCTAAAAAATTAGTTATTGCTCCTATTGTTATTAACCAAATGGATTTATAGTGTAAGTTGAGAAGTAACGCCATGAAGAGTAAGAAATAAGAAAGCATATAAAGATATAACTTTTGTTCTATAGCAAATGGATTCCCTAGGGTAATCATAATATTCGTACCCAACATAATAATTATTGAGAAATACGCAAACACAGGGAACCTTACAGATAAAAAACCCAGTCTTTTCAGACTTCCACCCCGTATTAAACCAAACAAGATACCAAGCAGCAACGCTTCTAATAACATGTGATCAAGCCTCCGATTTTTAATATGTTATTATATCACTTCGTCATAAATCGTCATTTTCCTGCAAGGTTTTTATTGTGAATATATGTAATTTTCATAATAAATAAAAATTCAGGGATGATCATATGATCATCCCTGCTTTATATTTATTTAAAATTTTTTAATCTATTCTTTAAAACTCAGGTTCTATTAATCCGTATTGACCGTCATTTCTCTTATATACAACATTTACTTCATCTGTATCTGCATTGGCAAATACGAAAAAGTTATGCCCAATTAACTCCATTTGTAGTACCGCTTCCTCACTTCCCATTGGTTTTACTGGGAAACGCTTTGTTTTCACTATTTTTGAATCTTCATAATCATCTTTTGGCTCATATGTTGGTATATTTTCAAATCGTATTGTATCATATTTTACATTTCGCTTTTCAAGTTTTGTTTTGTACTTCTTGAGCTGTCTTACAAGTTTATCTACAACTCGATCAATAGAAGAATACATGTCTTCGGTTGCTTCTTCTGCTCTAAGTATTGTTCCACTCATAGGAATCGTTACCTCTATAATTTGTCTATTTTTTTCAACGGATAGGGTTGCTTGTACCTCTGTATCCATTTCAAAATACTTACTGAGCTTTGAAACTTTTTGTTCAACTGCATCTCTTAAAGCATCTGTTACCTCCACATTTCTTCCGCTAATAATAATATTCATAAATACCCAGCTCCTTTCACTTCTATTAAATTAGTTAACAGGTGTTAACTAAAAAAATAATAAGATTAAAATGACTAATCTTGTTAATATAAATACCCTTGTTCATTTAGCATAAACAAATATTTTACAGATTAATATAAGTTTGTACAACTTATTATTTATTATATTACTTTTCGTTGAAAATAAGTAGATAAACTTTACCAAAATTTTTACCGATTGATAGTCATTATCTTTTAAAAACTGTGGATATGTATACAGTTATTTTGTGGATAATGTTGATAATTGTGTTGATAACTCTAATTTCATACCTTGTCCATGTGTATACTTCTGTGTACTAGCAGTTGATAATGTATACCCAAAGTTTTTATGATTAAACATTTCTGGTTTATTCTCAATTGATGTTAGTTATATAGAAAACATCAGAAAATTTAGTAAATATTAAATTACTATGTAATTTATTTATCTCAACTAAAAAAGCACCAAGTAATTTGAATTACTTGGTGCTTTTTTAACGTACATTAAAGCTGACCTGGTCTTTGACCCCACACTCGCCTGCTGGGAGGTTCGCTCGGGGTTACCTCACTACTACTCCTCTCGGTTTTTCCGGCAGGTCTTACTTCTAAGCCGCACCATGATCAATAGCACATTTTTGCTATCTTACGTGGGTCCTTTTGCCTGCGACTGGCCTGGACTTACAACCACAGACCTCCTATGTACCTTATTATTATACGCTAAACCGTACTATTAGACAATGGTCAGTAACCTAGTTTTTTTTATCAAGAAATATAGATGCTCCATCCATCGCTTTTTTACTATAACCTTTATAAGCTTTCACACCGGATCTTACAGACTTTAGCTGTTGTTTTGAATCATTTAGAGACTTTTTTGTTTCTTTTATGTTATTTTTATCCAGCGTGCTAATTTTTTCAATTAAATCCATAATTTCTTTTATTCTATTTTGTAAAGCTTTAAAGGCTTCACTGTGTTCCTCTTTAATTCCTTGTGTTTTTACCTGTTCATACTTTTCCACAAATTCTTTATCTAGTATATCTACTTTTTTCATTAATTTTTGTTTATCACTAATTAGCTGTGTTAACTTTTCTTCGTCCCGATCAACAATCGCTTTTTCTTGATTTTTTGTTAATTGTTCAAGACCCTGCATTAACTTCATTTTTGCTTCACTTAGTTGCATCAAATAATCAATGATTTCTTTCATCCAATCACCTATTTCCCTGTTTTAGCAAGTTTCATTGCTTCTTTCCAGGTGTCTCTCATTTCACGGACCATGTTAAGAGCTTCCTCTAAAGCCTGTTCATCTTTTTTAATATTAGCATCTACAAGACGATCAAGAACAAAGGTGTATAATGCTCTTAAATTTTGAGACATTTCATAATCCATATTTAACGAAATATTTAATTCGTGAATAATATCTTGGGCCCGCTGAATAGCTTCGTTGCTTTTTATGATGTTTTTCTGTTGTATATATAATTTTCCTTGATTAATAAATTTAATTGCCCCATCATACAGCATTAAAGTAAGCTCTGCTGGTCCGGCAGTTTTAACTTTATTCTCTTTGTACTGATTGTAAGGATTTTGCATTGCCATATCATTTCCTCCTGTTAAATCATTCTAGTTATTGTTGATACATCTGCGCCATTAACCAGTCACTTTGAGAATGCATTTCATGTAATGCTTTTTCCATAGCAGAAAATTGTCTCCAATAACGTTCTTCTCGTCTTACCAATAGATCCTCTTCCCGGCTAATTCTTCTATTAATATTTGCCACATCTCTGTCTAATACACTTTGCGACCCACTGGTTACAAAATCTACCAACATATTAGACTGAATGGTTCTATATAAATTGGAATCCCCACCATGACCTGAGCGTCTAATGACTTCCTTCATGCCACTAACCATGTCTTCATACATACGATGAACCAAACCGGTTTCTGAACGTTTTTGCTGAGTCGCATTCCTAATTTCCTCAGCATCCCCCTCCTTAGGTATTTCTTTATCAGAGGTTTGGAATAATAAATTAACAATTCCTTCTGGATCATTATGGATCGCATCTCTCAAACGATCTTCGTTAATCACAAGCTTTCCACCCTCTTGGTAAGCTCCGGTTGTAATTCCAATTTGACTTAGGTGGTTGAAACTCCCAGAATCTACAGCAACATTCTCATATAAGCCATTTCTAATACTACTTGTAACACGATTCAATGTTTCATCATTTCTAAGCAAACCACTTCTTGCTTTTTCCTCCCACAGTTCAATGTCATTTTCGCTCATCGCTTGTTTTTGCTCATCGGTTAATGGTGGAAAATCTCGATAAAATTTTTGACTTGTCAAACCATTTATTTCATCAAGCATTTCATTATAACTATTTACAAATTCTTCAACTTTTCCATAGATGCCGTCGACATCAGTATCTACGTTAATCGTTACCTCAGTGCCAACCGCTGCGCTATTTAGCACTAAGTTAATGCCATAAAAACTCATGTTGTTTGTACTATTTTCTACCACGGTATCGTTAAATTTAACCTTTGCATCTGTTCCCTTAACCCCACCATCTATTATGTCATGTTCTTCACCAAACATTTCACTTAGATCAAAATCAGCACTTGAAAATTTAATCGCCTGATTTTTTCCTGTATTGACCGTAGTAATCATCATTTGATCTAAATTTCTGTCATAAGCTGCTCTCATGCCAATATTTGCATCATTAATTTCTTTAATAAAATCATTGATGCTTGTTTCTCCCTGTTTAATTTCAATTTTCACACTCTCTCCATCACCATTTTCAATGGTAATTTTTCCATCTTGTTTAAATTTATTATCAGCACCTATTATGCCATCTTCATTTTCACCTTTTAACTTAACACTACTTGCCCGGGCAACTGTAGCCATTTCCTTTACTTCAATCGTGTGAGTTCCACTCATTGCTTGGGCGGTTCCAGTGGCACTAACAATATCTTCACGACTGGAATTAGCGGTTTTCACCCAGTCAAATCGATTAATATGACTCTGGTTAATGGTCCTTTCTTGACCAGTAAAGGTTTTTCTTGTATTTAAAACGAAATTTGCCATCGTTCGATTTACATCATGAAAAGCTTCTTGGCGCCATTCTATCCTTTGTCTATCTTGGGTAAAACGATCTACTCGCATACGTTCAGCACGCATTAAGTCTTTTACCATTTGCTCCGTGTCCATACCGGAGGCCATTCCTCCTATACGCATTATAATTCCTCCTTTACTATATACGTTCGTCCACTAATATCCCTGCAAATTCTAACATATACGCCACCATATCTAAAACCTTTTCAGGTGGGATTTCTCTTATCACTTCTTCAGTAGAAGCGTCAATGACTTTCACCATAACTCGATTCGTATCCTCATGTACAGCTCTCTCAAACTGACGTCCAAAGGGCTCAAATCCCTTATTCGCCTTTTCAATGGCTTTTGTCAGCTCTTCTTCACTAATTTCTCTTTCTTTTCTTGTGTTTTCTACCTGATTCATCTCTGATATTTTTGTTTCAACTTCACGGCGTCCTTGCCCTGTCGCTGAATTTGTAGCATACACTTGACTGGTATGGCCTTCAACTCTCATGCGGATCCCTCCTAAATATACATTCTTCTTTACTATTTTATCGGCAGAATTAAATATAAAGTTTAGTTTTTTAATTGAAATAAAGGTAAAAAGAATGTTTTTTTATATGACTTATTTGATAAAATGGAATAATAATAAGCAAACTGATATTTGAGGAAATTGCATAATCCCATTATTGAAAGTTTTCATAGAATAAATTTTAAAAATGTTACCTGAGGTCGCGCCTCATTTGTTGACTTGTAACATTGAATTTATAGTGAACAAACAAGTCGACAAATTCGAAGCAGGGAAGGTATATTTTTTATATTTATTCAACTAAATTTAATTATGCAATTTCCTCATTTAAAATAACATTATATAATGATTCATACTCGTGCATTGTAAAAGGAGGTACTATATATTGAAAAATCATTACTATATTTTAAATAGTCAACCTATACAGGGTTTTCAACCAAACCTAGGGGAATCTTCAAATCAAAAACAAGTTTACGAAGTAATCCGTGTGATTGATTCTGTTCCATTATTTGTTGAAGAACACCTTAAGCGTTTAGAAAAATCTTTAAGTCTTATAAATGCTAGTGTGCACATAGATCTCCACCAACTGCTGCAGGATATTCATAGGCTTATTGAAATGAATCATGTAGTCAGTCAAAATTTTAAAATCTTAGTAAATAATTTAGACTGCAACCCACAAGTATATCTATTTTTGTTAGAAAGCAGATATCCAACAAAAAATTTGTATGATCAAGGGGTACATAGCATCTTATATCAGGCAGAGCGAGAAAATCCGAATGCAAAAATGATACAGCTAAATTTTAGGGAAAAGATCAATAAAAAATTAAAACAGTTAGAAGCTTATGAAGCACTGTTGGTAAATAGCCATGAAGAAATAACAGAAGGTAGCCGTTCTAATCTCTTTTTTGTAAAAGGTAGTACCCTTTATACTCCACCCTCAGAAAACGTACTGATGGGAATTACAAGAGAACGAATACTTCAGCTATGTAATCAATTAGACATCCATGTTGTTGAACAATCTATTCATCGGCATTTTCTTAAAGAAGTAGATGGGCTTTTTTTAACCGGTACTTCACCAAAAATACTACCCATCTCTTCAGTCGATGATTTCACATTTCAATCTCCTACACTACCTGTGATTAAGAAACTTATTGGTGCTTATGATGACTTTATCCTTCAGTACATTATAAACTATACTAAATAAAAATAGGAAACATGGCTAAAAACCATGTTCCCTATTTTTATTTCTTTTTTATATTAAAGGCTTTATTGATTAAATAAAGAAATCCTATGCCATAAAACCCTAGAGTTACAACCATCATCGCTATAGATGCTCCTGACATTTAACCCCTCCTAGTAAATCATTATATTTTAAATTATTTGACTTTAGTTATACCCTTTGTAATATCTCGTCCTTTTCCTACCTTGTTAGCTAACCAATTGTTCAGTGCAAGAGCTGCGGCTATTACAATTGTAAATTGAAATATTACTGTTCCAAAACTTTCTTTCTCAAACGGATGCCACCATGTGTCTGGGTACCAGGTTGTTGACTGATATAACCACCAACCAGTGATCACAACAAAGAACACAGGGAATAAACCTACAAATACTGACCACCATTTTCCAATCTTGAAATCAGCACCTTCAAGGTTGATTACTTCTTTTCTTACCTTTTCTAATCCAAACTTAATTAGTGCAAAGGCAACAAACAATCCACTAACTAGTAATCCAATACTCCATACCCAATCTTGATTATCCATAAAGTGTAGACTATAGGCTGATGGTACACCTAATATAAATCCTGCAACAGCAATGTAAATTGTGGCTTTTTTTCTTTCAATGCCCATGTCCATTAGGTTTCTTACGCCTACTTCAATCATTGGTAGTAAAGAGGAAAGTGCAGCTAAGGCCATTGCACCAAAGAATATTGCTGCAATTAAATTACCCAAAGGCATCTCCGTAAATAATTGAGATAAATAAACAAATGTAATACCAGTATTTCCTTGCGCCATGGCTTCTTCAGCAAACTGCTGTGTTGAAGACAAGGCAAATATTGCTGGTAAAACTGTCATCCCAGCAACTAATGCACCTAAGTGATCCCCAAAACCCATAATTAAACAGTTTCCACCAATATCCTCTTTTTGCTTTGTATAAACAGCATAGGTGATAATAAATCCCCACCCGGCTCCTGTAGACCAAGCAGCCTGAGTAAAGGCTTGAATCCAAATGTTATGATCTGTTAACATGCTCAAATCAGGATTGAATAAATATTCTAATCCTTGGGCAGCACCAGGTAAAGTAATGGCTCTAATTGCTGCTAAAACTAATAGTATAAATAATGTCGGAATCATAATTTTGGATGCTTTTTCTATTCCCTTCGTAACACCACGATATATAATGAGGCCTGCAATAATCATCGCAATAAAATGGAATAAAATTGTTTGACTCGGTGTTGTTGTGAAAGTGTCCCAAATTGCCTCTGTTGCCACCGTATCCATACCTGGCTTAAACGTCCCTGATATAGCTAAAGTAAAGTATTTAATACACCAGCCCATTACTACGGAATAATAAAACATAATTCCTAAACAGACTACAGCTACCCAAGTTCCCATCCAAGTATATTTCTTACCAGCAAAGTCTCTAAAAGCACCAATTGTACCTAAACCAGTTTTTCTACCCATTACCATCTCACCCATTAGTAATGGTATTGCCCATACAAATAATGCAATTGTCCAAGCAATAATAAAAGGTCCACCACCATTTTGTGCAGCTACCCTCGGGAAACGCCATATGTTTCCGGTACCAATTGCCATACCAACAGCCGCCATAATAAAGCCCCAACGACTGCCCCATTGTTCATTTTTTTGACTCATCTTTTTCCCTCCTATAAAACTTTTATGATTGTATCTCATAATATATTGTTGTTGTGGCGAATGAATTCGCCTCTACTTTTTTGACGTAATCCTTGAATATCCTGTAGCTTCGAATTCATTCGAAGCTTTCCATCATAAGCAACTCAAACTTTCTATCAGCATTAAAATAAAAGTTATAACTTGAGTATGTATAATCTTCTGGCACTAAATCAATCCCTTTTTTACAAGGATTATGATGTATGTATTCCATTACTTCCAATAGTTGATTATCATTTCTTATCGCCATATCATAAAATCCTTTTTGAAAAACACTACCTGTTCTTTTCTGTAATCTATTATAATATCTTGAAAAACTCCCTTTAACTTTCTTCATTATTTCTGAGATATTTTCTTTTCCAGTTGGTTGTAGAAGTAGATGTATATGATCTGGCATAACAACAAATGCTTTTAAATTAAATGGACACTGTAATTTGTATTGAGTAAGTATGTGAATTAACAAGTCACATATAATGGGATCTTTAAAAATTGATTCTCTGTTTTCAGTTATAGTAGTAATAAAGTAATAACAATTTTCTTCATAATAATGTTTCAGAGACATGACTAATCTCCTTTTGTTATTTGACAGTCTTAACCGGCGAATGAATTCGCCTCTACTTTTTTACGTAATCTTTGATTATCCTTGTAGCTTCGAATTTATTCGAAGGTTTCATTGAGTAATATAAAATTTTTCTTAATAACCTAGTTTTAATTATCTAACTTTTTATAAAGTTTGTTACTTTTTTTGACGTAATCATTGTTTATCCTGTAGCTTCGAATTCATTCGAAGGTAACCTAAAGTTTCTATATAAATATGCACGTCTTTGAATGTTTACTCATTTATTATAGTATATATTCAACATATTTACAAAAATATTTCTATTTATGCATAAAAAAGCTGTTATCTTTACTTAAATATAAAGACAACAGCTTTAACTTTATAATAATACTTTTATGCATTTTCTCATCCTGAACATAGTGAAGGATCTTAAGCAGATGACCAAAAATAAGTTTTGTGTCAGTCGCTTAGTTAAAAATAATTAATTTCTTACATTGGTCAGACTAAAGAAATTATGCATTTTTAAAACATTTTGTGATAATTTTGTCATCCTGAACATAGTGAAGGATCTCGGTTTTTATCTCGTATAACTATATCTGAACAGAAACATATTTTGTCTCAAGAAACCCTTCTATCCCATGGTGTCCACCTTCTCGACCTAATCCACTTTCTTTAAAACCACCAAAAGGAGCTTCTGGTGTAGAAGGCGATCCATCATTTACACCGACAATTCCGTAATCTAAAGCTTCAGATACTCGAATAGATCTGGCTAAAGATTCTGTATAGAAGTATGCTGCCAATCCATAATTGGTATTGTTTGCCCTTTCAATCACTTCTTCCTCTGATTTGAAAGACAACACTGGGATAACTGGACCAAAGGTTTCTTCCTTCATAATTAGCATATCTTCTGTAACATTTGATAACAGGGTAGGCTGTAAAAAGTGTCCTGGGGTATTTCCTTCAGCTTTGGATCCCTTTCCCCCAAACTCAATTTTTGCTCCCTTATTCACTGCATCTTCAATGTGTTTTTCTACTTTATTGTATACACTTTCGTCAATCAATGGTCCTAGATTAACCCCTTCTTCCAAACCATTACCAACACGATAATCTGCTAGCTTACTTTTTATCTTTTCTATAAATTTATCAACAATACTCTCTTGTATATAAAAACGATTCGAAGCTACACAAACCTGACCACAATTTCTTAGCTTTGATGCTAATGCACCGGTAACCGCTTTATCTAAATCCGCATCCTCAAAGGCAATGAATGGGGCATGTCCACCAAGCTCTAAAGAAATACGTTTTACTGTTTCTCCCGCTTGGCCCATTAATATCTTACCTACCTCCGTTGATCCTGTGAAAGTGAGCTTGCGAACTCTAAAATCAGACATAATTGTTTTACCAATTTCATTTGCATTTCCAGTAACTAAGTTAACAACGCCTTTTGGGAATCCTGCCTTTTCACACAGATCCATTATCTTTATTGCTGTAATTGGTGTTTGAGACGCTGGTTTAATTACCATGGTACATCCAGCTGCTAATGCAGGTGCTAACTTTCTCGTAATCATGGCAGCGGGAAAATTCCAAGGAGTAATAGCTGCTACCACCCCTACAGCTTGTTTTAAAACTCGAATTCTTTTATTTTCTTTTGAAGCTGGAATTGTTTCTCCATAAACCCTCCTCGCTTCCTCTGCATACCACTGAACAAATCCCGCAGCATACATTACTTCCCCAATGGCTTCTTGTAACGGTTTTCCTTGTTCCATTGTCATAGTTCTTGCTATATCCTCTTTATTCTCCAGTAACAAATGATAAAGCTTCCATAAATAATTTGCTCTTTCAGAAGCTGTTGTTGTTGACCAGCTTTTAAACGCATTATTAGCTGCATCAATTGCCTTTTTCGTTTCAGTTTCACCGACTTTTGGTACATATCCAACAACCTCTCCTGTGGCTGGATTGGTTACAGTAATTTGTTCTTTGTTCATTGACTCTATCCATTGTCCGTCGATATAAATTTTATAGCTTTTCATAAAAATACCTCCATCATTTTTTCGTATAATTAATTATACCCAAAATTAAATGGAGGTACACAGGTTTTGTTTCTTAGTTTGAAACAATTAATTAGTTTAAACCGACAAAAGTTATCTGCTTTTACTAATTAGTATTTTATTACAAATCAAAATGATTTTTAAATAATAATAAGTCACTTTCCTTAAATGGTTTTTCTCTCTCTGGATGCCACATTTGTGCATAAATCATACTCGTAGGATGTTCAACTGCTTCTACAATACCATCTTTTGAAACTGCAGAAATTTGTAATTTAGAACGTGTATGTTTATCACAATTTATCTTATTAAATAGATGACTACTAATAGCATATTCATGATATGAATTAACTTTCTCCTGTCTATTTAATATATTGTAATACTTAGTATTTTTTGAAACATTTATTTCATGTTGTACGGCTACATGATTATTAAATGAATAAAGCGGATATCCAAAAGAATCAAGAATTATTTGCATCCCCCTACAAACACCTAATATAGGTATCTTATTGTAAATAGCATAATCTATTAGATTTTTTTCAAGAGTATCTCTTTTAATATCAACTGCTTTTTTTGTTAGGGATCCTAGATTATTTCCACCAGTAAGTATGATTCCCTGTATATCAAAATTACTTATAAAGCTAGTACTGTCATATTCACTAGGAAGGATTATAGGCACAGCACCAATCTCTCTAATAAAACGTCCCCAGTTTATATCTAATGCATCTCTAACTTCATAATAGCTTTCATTTTCTATAATTCGCTGTGACACTAATATTTTTTTCATGATATCACCCGAACCTGTTTGTTCAGAGCATCTATTTCGAGTGTATCCGCTCTAGACCATGTTTTAAAATTTTTTTCACCAGCTCCTATTACAGCAGGTATTCCTAATTCAGCACAACGAATAGCCATATGAGAGTTGGCCCCTCCAAATTGTGTTATTAGTCCCCCTATATTTTTAGAAAATAAAAAATCATATCCAGGATCTGCTGATTCTATGAAAATTATCTTTCCTTTCAGATTGCTATTTTTTATTTTATTTTCTAAAATAATTTTTTCTCGCACTTTCTTTAATGTTATATAATTAGGCTCTTCTAAAAGCAAAGAAAAATGATAAATATCTTCTGCTTCTATAATTACACTGGGTAACTTCACTGCTTCTGTGTATACATAAAACTCCTTATTCTTATTAATATCTTGTTTGAAAATATCTTTTACATCTCTGTGATCTAGCGTTGAATATAGTTCTTTTATGCGTTGAAAATCTAAAAAAGCTAAATCGTCTCTGTTAAATCCGTACTTATTTCCAAAGGTTATAATAAGTTGGATAATTCTACTAAGAGATTTAGTAAAAATATATTTTGCATACTCCCTGCCCTCAATAGCTTCCCTAATAAATGTAATTAACTCGTCTGAATTAATCTGAACTCCATTTTCTTGTAATGCCTGATCTATTTCTCTCATTTGTTTATTAGTAAACTCGAATTTTTCCTCGATAGATATTTCCATCTGATCAACATTAAAGTAATTATCGAAATCCTCATCATATCTTAATGATAAAATGTCATATGTACCTGGTCTTATATGACCGTATTTATTTAGAAAGTCTTGTTTTTTCATTTTATTTTTGGATACACTTAACAAATCCACATTCATCTGTTTGTTAATTGTGTTCAAAGAGTTCATAAAGGAATTATATTCTTCCCGAGTCATAATACCCATAGATATTAACGATTCTAAAAACTGTATTGCTATAAATCCAGTTCTTGCAATTCCAGCAAAAGGTAGCGTTCCATATCTTTTGCAATCTTCACTTAACCAGTAGATTTTATCTACAATAGCTAGATCAGAGTTCATCACTTTTTCATATTTCTTTTCTAATATACTAACTTTTTGAAGGTCTTTTTTATACAATCCATCTTTAGGATCAATGATGTTATTTGTCATTTCAAGTAATGCAAACTCTATTCTTTTAATTTCATTTTTAGTAAATCCATAGGGTAATAAATCTTCTAATTTATCTGCTAAATTTAAGTAATAACAAGAATGTACAATTTCAAATTCAACTTTATCATGATATGTAGGAATTTCACTTAGTCTATGAAGATAAAAATCCATTAATTTTTCAGCTATATTTTCATTCAACGTTTTCGGTATAAATGAGTTAAATGAAGCTCTCACATCTATATAGGGAACACCCAAGAAAGAGATTAAAAGTGGGTGAGACCGCAAATTTCTATAACCATAGTTATCTCGTTGATATGCCCATATATTATCCATAATTAATTCTTTATATAAGGATATTGCAAGCTTCTTAGGTCTTAACCCTACTATCTCAGCTGGATTCCAATCAGGCATTACACCAAAAATAGCTTTTCTACCTAGTAAATTTGGGTGAGGTGAAGACAATTTCTTTATCTTTTTTTTCATTTTTTTTAATGGATCATCTAAGTTAATATTCGATAAATCTTTCTTGCCAGACTTAACAATAGGTCGAACCTGAAAGATGAATATATTTTCTCTCCCATCTACTCCAAATTCAATATCTAAAAAAGAGTTATTAAAAATTTTTTCTAACACTTTACATGATTTGATAACTTTATTAACTAAATTGTTTCCTCGACTAATAGGTTTGTGTTTGTAAACAATATTCGTTGTTAAAGCATTAGTTTTCCCACTAGTAACAGTATCACTAGTTTTCCCTTCATCATAATTTATAATGTAATAAGGTGCTAACGTATCTATATCAGCAGTAAATACAACCCCAGAATATTTAAGATCTTTTAACATTGGTTGAATTAATACTTCATCATCATCTTCTACTCTGCCATAAGATAAAAATACTTTTGTAAGTGCTTGTCTTAAAGCCTCAATATCATTCTTGTAAACATTTAATTCTGTATGAAATTTACCAGCACTAGAGGTTTCAATCGTATCTTCACTCTTTGATGAAGAACGTATGATAAGGTATTCATTATCAAAATATTCTTGTATTTCTTTTAGACGTTGTTTCTCATTTATGAAATAATCTTTTCTGCTAGCGATGTATATAGGAAGGACTCTTGCATCTTCCAAGTCATGTTTTTGTAAATATTTTAACGTTTCTGCTTTTGTTTTGAAATTATACGTTTTTGACACTTCCATCACTTCCCATCGAAATCAATTAGATCTAGTATCTTATTTATGTTCCCTTGAAGGTGTACCTTTTCATTATTCTTTATAATAAGGTTTGGTTGTTTAGGTATATCATACGATAGATCAACACCAATAACATTTTTTATTTCACCTTTTAGCGCCTGTGTATATAAACCTTTCTGGTCACGCTTTAATAGTTCATCAAATGTGACTTCGATAAAAATTTCATAATATTCACTGAAATTTTCTCTATTCATCTTATGTATTTCATTAAATAGGGATATGGTAGAACAGACTACATTAATTTGCTGATTTTCTAACTGCTTACACAAGTTAGAAATTTTTTTTGCCACGATTAATCTATTCTCTAAAGAGTACCCGTAGCTTCCTATTACCTCTCTAAAAACATCTCCATCAAGATAAACAGTATTAATATGATATTCTTTAATTTTAGAATATACTTGTCTTCCTATTGTTGTCTTTCCAGAGCCTGCTAGACCTGTAATCCAAATTACCATACTCTCACCCACTCTATATAAAATATTCTTCTAATATTTTCAAATCATCAGTGGTATCAATTTCAAGCCATCCACCATAAACTTCAACAGCCTTTACTTTAAAACCCTTATTAATTAAAAGTTGTATAAATGTTGTCATATACATATTATTAAAGTTTTTACCATCGTAATTTCGATTTTTATCTAAGTTATGATAAAAAGATTTTACTTTCTCTATAACTCTCTTCGATATTTTTATTAATCCTATGTACTGTCCATCTATGTCAGAGTAGTCTCTTGGTTTTTTTCCTAACTCTCTGATATAGCCTTCGTTGTCAATCTTCATACTTTCAGCATCCTCTAAAGGGTTATCCATACGCATTTCCCATAGTTCTTTCCAGTTTTTATCAACTACAACACTAATCTCTGAGTCATCCTTAATTAAATCTGTCAGGATATTTTGATTGTAAATTATATCCGCATATGATACTATCAAATCCTTATTACAGTCAAAATAGCTTTCAGCACAAAATAGAGTTTGTACCATATTTGTACTATGATATTTAGGATTGTGATACAAATCTACATTTTTTTCTGTATAAATTTTTTTTATATGTTTTCTGAGAACATCATCTTTATATCCAGTTACAATTCCAATATCCTGTAAATTTTTTTCATCTATAGCATCTAATATATAATTAATTATGGGTTTTTCACGATATAGTACCATACATTTAGGCTTGTCTTCTGTAAATGGTCTAAGGCGTTTTCCTTCTCCAGCTGCTAGAATGATCGTTTTCATAAATATATTACTTCCTTTCCAACTATAGATTGAGATGATAACTTTCCTCACTTCGTAACTTTAATAAATATAATATGACTAAATAAAATCAGTTTTACTTTTTAAGCACTTTATTCTATCTTCATAACTTTCACTTTTTATTAAGTTGTTAGATTCATCAGAAATTAAATAATATTCTTCAGTTCCATCTCCCCATAAAATATATTTATCTTTTTTTCCTCTGATCGCTCTAAATCCAGAAGTTAACTTTGACTGTCCTTGTTTAATTAACTTATTTTTTATATCCTTATTGTAAATCGGTTCAAGTTGGATTTCTACAAAATGTCTTTCACTTGTAATTGTATCTTTTCTGTTAACTAAATTTAAAATTAACTTTCCTAAATCTATGGTGCTAAATAACTTATCTTCACGTTCAGTATTTAAATATTCTGATTTTACTATTAGTGGAACGTGAATGTTAGACTCTTTACATTCATATCTAGAAGAATCATTCCTATCTAAGTCTGGTGCTCCATGATCGCTAAATACAATAATAGAATGATTGTTCGGTAAAAAATCAAAAAAATATTCTAATTGTTCATCTAAATAAATTAAACTTTCTCTTCGTTGGGTAAGTATATTTTTTCGTTCTTGGTCATTTAATGTTTTTATATCTGTTAAATTAATATTAAAAGGTTTTAAAGAATGGTTTCCACAGAAATATGGTTCATGACTTTCACAGTATAAATGGTTGAAAGAAAATAAACTATCCTCTTCTATACTATATAGTTCAATTAAAAGTTCCCAAAAAGTTTCCGGTGCTGTTTTATATTTAGGTTTATTTAATTTTACATTATGAAAATGATCATTGGGACCAATAATATTTTTCATAAGGTTTATAAATAACTTGTATCTTTTTTTTATTAGATTTCTTATCCACATACTATCTTTAAGCTCTACATTGGTTAATTCCGAATCTTCATATAATATATGCTTTTCATTTAATATAACTGTTATAACTTCTCTAGTAAAAGTGGAGGGACTAAAAGCTTGTGTAAAATGCTTATTTTCATTAGATAACTTAGCTAGATTTTTCATAATACTAGTCCCATCATGCTCAGCACCATATACATCTTTTGCTTTTAATCCATCTAGTAAAAACAACGATATATCTTGTCCTTTGGATTTTTTAGCAATTTCTCTCTTTACAGTTAGTAAAAAATCATTCAGTTCAACTAAAAGACTCTCAAATAGATGGTAGTTATCATAGCGTAGTACAATATATTCTTTTATAAAATTTATAGCATACTTGAAGTCTTTTATGTGTAAATATTGATTAATTAATTCTTTTAAGTAATATTGCTTTTGATCAGTTTTTTGTTCCTTTAAATAGAGTTCTTTCAGTCTGAAAATTATATTATATTCTATATATGTAAAATCAGTAATTTCAATACCATACAATTTGGTGAAATCTTGATATATATCTATAGCTTTTATGTTTTTATCTTCTAGTTCTTTCATGATTTCTTCTTTGTAATTATAATGTGCTATTATAGCTATATCTACTGAATCTTTTTCAATAAAATCTGCATGCTTAATTTTGAACCCTTCAATTTCTTGATTAACTGATTTTAAATCTTTATCATATAGCCCTTTGATCTTACTTTTATCAGGTATATAATCTAATATTTTGGTCATTCTTGGCATAGAACCCCTAATACCAATCTTTTGTTCTGATGGAATCTCATCTAGCCTTCTTAAAAAAGTTTTTTGTATTGGGGAATGTAGCATATCATATTTTTGCAATATGCTTTCTAATAGTTCTTCTAACATAATCTCCCTCCTTTTACCATTTATTATTCCATGGTATAACTAAGTTATAGATTAAGATTAAGAATTTTAACTATTTTATACCAAATAATTCCATGCCATGGGTGTGCCCTTCTTTATATCACACTTAGCCTTTTCACCTAAAATATTGTCAATATACTTTGTCTCTAACCCGAAGCCAGGCCTAATACTTTTTATGTTTTCTTCGGTAAATTTTTCTCCTTTTTTTATATCATTTACTACAAACAAAGATCTCGAATGCTCTCTACTGTTTTTTTGATTTTCAGTCAGTTCATAAGTTATTGTTCCTAGAGCTTTTTCTAAATCCCTAATATTTTTTACCATTTCTTTAAATTCACTAGGTTCCATTGAAAATTTAGCATCCGGTCCACCATCATTGCGATTTAGTATAAAATGTTTTTCTATCACCTTAGCACCTAATGCTACAGCACCTAATGCTACAGTATGGCCAAGTGTATGATCTGATAACCCGGTTAATTTATTAAAAGTTTCTCTCATATTAGGAATAACATTTAAATTTATATCTTCCATTGGTGATGGGTATGCCGAAGTGCATTTTAGCAAAATAACATCATCATTTCCCATTCTTTTACACGCCATTAAAGCATCTTCTATATCTCTTAATGTAGCAATACCGGTGGACATAATAATTGGTTTTTTCTTTTGAGCAATATATTCTATTAGTGGAATATCTGTAATTTCAAAAGAAGCTATTTTGTATGCCGGAACGTCTAATTCTTCTAAAAAATCTACAGCTGTTTTATCAAATGGTGTCGAAAAAGAAATCAAACCTTGTTCTTTAGCAAAATCCATTAATTCCTTTTGCCATTCCCAAGGCATATATGCTTCCCTATATAAATTATATAAAGTTCTACCGTCCCAAATTGTACCTCCACTCACTCTAAAGTAGTCATTATTACAATCGATTGTTATTGTATCAGGTGTATATGTCTGTATCTTAATGGCGTCTGCACCTGACTCTTTCGCTGCTTTTATTGTTTTTTTAGCAGTATCTATATTGTGACCATGATTTGCAGAAAGCTCAGCAATTACAAAAACTTTTGTCCCTATTCTAAAATCTTGTATATTCATCGTACTCTCCTTTTTAAATTAAAATATACTAGCTTTTTTAAAAGCAGTACATTATTTTTTTCTTCGTTACTTCACTACTTGTATGATCAAAATTTAAAATTCACTTTATATTATAAATCGTAATCTAATCACATCCACGTATACACTCCTGTATTGCTTCTATTACTTGTTTTACTCCATCACTCTTAAAATAGTTGTATATTTTATTCCAATGTAAATCCTCATTATCATTAATTATTTTTTTAATTTTGTTTTGTATAATATCGTAATTTATATTTGGATATTTTCCAAGCACAGGAATTTTGTGTGCTTCAAAGTAGTAGTAAGCAATCTCTTGATTTTTAGCCATTGAAAATATCAAAGGCATTGTTTTTTGAGTCAAAACTTCATAGACTGTACTACCAGAGGCAGTTATTACTAATTTTGAGGTTCGAATGTAATCCTTTAGGCTTTTTGGCTTATATATTAGTTCTAAGTATGTATCATTTAATTCTTCTATTTTTTTTATAAGACTGGAAGAATAACTTGGGCCAATAATTACTCTTTTTTTAATCGGTAGTTCATTAATATTTTTTAGAATTATATAAGAAATCTCATGTAGGTCCGTTCCTCCAGTTGTTATCAATAAGCCATCTTTATATACTTCTATTTCTTTGTTAGTTTCCCAATACTCTTCTTTTAGGACAAGATATTTTGGGCCTAAAAGATATAGACTATTTTTATTCAATTTATAATTCAAATGATTAGCGTAAATATTCCCATTTAAAAGAATATCTGGAATAGTAGAGTCATAAATATCATTGTTATCATCAAAAATCATTAGCTTTGTTAAATCCTTTACCTTTCTTAAATAGTGATCATTTCCTAGGTAAGAATCAAAAACAAACAAATCAGGACCTTTTTTTTGTATCACTTCTATATCTTCATCCAATATGTCCTTTATAAAGTATTTAAAATGAGTTTCTTTTATTAATTCTTCAAGTTCTTTATTAACAATAAACGTTATCTCTATCCTTTTAAATGATTTATAACATGCACTAGCAAGTGATATACACCTATAATAGTGTCCATACCCTATTCTCATTCCTCCCAAAGTCCTAAATATAATTTTTTGCGTCATATCCATTCCTCTTTAATATCAAATAATTTTAAATTTATATTTTGCTATTCTATTAATATTTTTTCATAGTTATAGGTGTTTTTTATTTTATACCATCTATCTTTTGTAATACCCATACAAACTATATCAAAATAATTGCCATCTTTATAAATATGTTGCTTTAAAGTCCCTTCTATAACTGATCCAAATCTCTGATGGATTGAAATAACCTTATCGTTAAAGGAAAATACTTCACAACATAGCTTATTTAATTTTAGTACATCAAAAACGTAGTCATAAATATTACACTCTAATATTCCCGCTAATCCTTTGCCTCTAAATGAAGTATCTCCTATATAGTACGCCCAAGTACATCTCTTATTTATCAAGTCAATATCCGAGACATTAACTAAGCCTATTCTAACTCCGTCCATTCTTATTACCCAGTATTTAATATAACAACTTTCTTTTATATTCTCTAACCAGTTTTTTTGACCTTCTATTGTTAGTCTAGGATCGGTATACATGTATTTCGTAACACTAGGTTTCATCCTCCAATTCATAATTAATTCAAGGTCATCTTCAGTGACTTTTGTTAATTTTAAAGCCATTTACATCACCCTTCTTCGTCTGTAATATCGATATTTTTACAGTTAATTAATTTTATTTTAACTTTTTCTGTTTAATTTGTGAATTAATGTAGTAAAGTGCTGGTTCCTGGATGATTAGTTCTATAAGCTCATTCAAGTAAAAATCATGTTTGCCTTTATATAGTCTATTATAAATTTGTGTTATTAATTCAAAATCTTCTTCCGTATCTAATGTTAAACGATAGTTTGAGTAATTAATATCATTTTTATGATAGAATATTTTCTCACTATGTTCATAGATATAGGGTGTTACATGTTCTCGTTGATAAGTTTGTTTAGCATTATTAAAAGCCTTTTTTAGAATATCATCAGAAAAAATTTCTATATCCAGACCTCTAGGAAATGTTCTTTGTGAAAGGTCAGATCCTGCATTCGTAACAATATCATAATCACCTTTTAAATAGTTCGTTATTACACTATCCATTATAAATGGGTCTATCAAAGGACAATCCGACGTAATTCTGAGTATAATATCTATTTCATTTTCCTTTGCTGCATAATAATACCGACTAAGTACATCTTCCTCATTACCTTTGTATACTTTAACACCACAGTTCAATGCTTCATTTTCTATAGCATCATCTCTTTCATGTACCGTTGTCGCAATAACTATCTCATCAATCATTTTTGATTGTTTTACTCTATCTATCACATGCTGTAAAACCGTTTTTCCTTTTAGCTTTTTCATTACTTTCCCAGGTAGACGACTTGATCCCATTCTAGCTTGTATAATAGCACCTATTTTCATATTAACACCTAACTTTCGAATAGTAATCTATTACCTTTTTCACAGCATTAATTACATCTACTATGTCTTGGTCAGTCATTTTAGGGAAAAGTGGTAATGTAATTATTTCATCATATAATCTTTCTGCATTAGGACACAAGCCTACTGAATATCCTAACTCTCTATAGTATGGATGTAGATATACAGGGATATAATGTACATTAACTCCAACATTCTCTGCTTTCAATGCCCGAAAAATATCTTCTCTTGTTGCATTTAATAATTTCGGTTTTATTCTTATAACATATATATGACAACCTGAATTTGAATAAGCCGCTTCAAATGGCGTTGTGATTTCTTTTAAGTTCTGAAATGCTTGATTATATCTCGATACTATTTGACGCCTTCTTCTTATAAAATCATCTATTTTCTCTATTTGACTTGAACCAAGGGCACACTGAACATCAGTAATCCTATAATTATATCCCAGTTCCAGTTGTTCATAGTACCAAGGGCCATCACTTTGTTTTAATAAACTAGAATCTCTAGTAACCCCATGTGATCTGAAAATCATCATTTTTTCGTATAGTTCTTTATTATTTGTTGTAATCATACCACCTTCTGCAGTGGTAATTGGTTTAACTGGGTGAAAACTAAAGGCTGTCATATCTGCTAAACAACCTACTTTTTTACCTTTATATTCACTCCCTAGTGCATGAGCAGCATCCTCTATTACAAATAATTTATGTTTATTTGCAATTTTTCTAATCTCATCCAGATCTACAGCTTGCCCAGTGAAATCTACTGCAATAATTGCTTTTGTTTTTTCTGTAATTTTTTTTTCTATCTCTTTAGGATCAATATTGTATGTAACTGGATCAATATCTGCAAATACAGGAGTCCCTCCACAATACAGAACACAATTGGCTGATGCTACAAAAGTAATTGGGCTTACGATGACCTCGTCTCCTTTGCTTATCCCAGCTGCAAAGCATGCCATGTGCAATGCAGCTGTCCCATTTGCAACAGCAACAGCATACTTCGCACCTACATATTTAGCTACTTTTTCCTCAAATTCTTTGACATAAGGTCCTGTAGTTAAATAATCGCCTTTTAGAACTCTAACAACTCTTTCAATGTCCTCTTCATCAATTGACTGTTTGCCGTAGGCTAGATTCTGGTTCCTCACGGGCGTGCCGCCTAAAATTGCTAACTTATCCACTCTAGGCACCTCCTTAAATGTTTTAGATATCTAATTTTCTTATTTTCTTTTGTAAACTTTCTATATCTAACCATTCATCATTTGTGCCTGAGTTGTACTCCCAATTTTCTTCTATTAAATTGCCACCTTCTTTAAAATAATTCTCTTTATTCCACCAAATAAAATCAGGGTATATAATATAATGATCATCATACTCATATGTTCTTCGAGAATCCTCGCTTGTTATCATACATTCATGTAACTTTTCACCTTCTCTAATCCCGATAATCTTTATTTTTGCTCCAGGATTCATTGCTTCAGCAATGTCTGTTACTTTGTATGATGGATTTTTAAATACATAGGTTTCCCCACCTTTTGACTCGTTCAATGCTCTAATTACTAAGTTTACTGCATCATCTAAAGTCATCCAAAAACGTGTCATTCTCTCATCTGTAATAGGTAATTCTAAATTGCCTTTCTCTATAAGTTCTTTAAATAGAGGAATAACTGAACCTCGGCTTCCTGAAACATTGCCATACCGTACCACCGAGAAAACTGCTCCTTCTTCTCCTGAATATGCGTTGGCTGAGACAAATAACTTATCCGATACAAGTTTGGTCCCACCATAAAGATTGATTGGATTTACGGCCTTATCCGTTGATAAAGCAACAACTTTTTTCACATCTTTATCGAGGGCAGCATCTATAATATTTTGTGCGCCATGTATATTTGTCTTTATTGCCTCAAATGGGTTATACTCGCATGCTGGTACTTGTTTCATGGCTGCTGCATGAATGACATAATCCACATCCTTAAATGCTCGATATAGTCTATCCTTATCTCTAACATCTCCAATAAAAAACCTAAGCTTAGATATTTTATCTGGTATCTTTTGCGTCAGTTCTTTTTTCATTACATCTTGTTTAAACTCATCCCTAGAATATATAATTATTTTTTTTGGATCGTATTTTTGCAAAATCATTTCTGTGAACTTTTTTCCAAAAGAACCCGTTCCACCTGTAATTAATATTGATTTATTATTTAACATGTCTTTAACCTCGTCTTTCTTGACCATAGATTCTCTACATGGCTATATACTATAATTTTTTTTTATACTTCTTCTGCCAGACTCAGCAGATTTAAGATGTCATTGTTCATTTTATTAAAAGGACTTTCTAAATTTTTTAATTCTCGTTTAATAATACCTAATAACATGCTCATTGTTTTTACAAACTTGTCTGCTTTTTTAACTGGATTTGACTGTATTTTTATGTTTTTAATTTCTTTAATTATGATTTCATATTCAACTCTACTCATAGGTATAATATATGTCTTCATAAATGTGTTCTCTTTAAGTTTAGAATAAAGCATGTCAAACTTACCGTATTCCTTTTCTAACTGTTTAATATTACGGTTGTTTTTTAATTTCATAACATTTTCAACTATATTTTCAAACTTTACTATTTCATTTTTAAGTCCGCTCAAGCTATCTTGCATCTCTTTTTGTTTATGGGACAGAAATTCTTTATCGTAAAAATTTCTTGGTTGAACGGATAGCCAATTTGGATCAAATATAGTCTCTTTAAAGTCTCTTTCAATTATTTCTTCTAAGGGAATAAATTCTGTACCCTGAATGTGTGCCCCACCCTGGGTCGTGTTTATAAAATCAACTTTCCTATTAAGTTGCATATAATAAGAAATGTACTTTTCAAGCTGAAGCCTCATACGATTAAATCCATCAGTCGTTTTAATATTCTTTCCTTGAACATCTTTTACAACAATATGCTTGCTGGTATTTTTAGCTTGTTTGCTTTGATTATTTTCTTTAATGCCCTCTGCATAATCAATTTCACCTAATAAACCTAAATTTTGTCCAACAAAAACAATTTTGCTAAAACCTAACTCATAGATTAATTGTAATGTTATTACTGCAATTGTTGGTGCATCCACTACACCTTTTAAATTTTGATTTAACTTTGGTTTTAAGTAAAACTGTGTTGTTGAATCTTGATTCGTTAACATGTGATATTTAGGCCCAGGGAATTTTTCTACAGTCTCATATCCGACACTACTTCCAAAAATTAGAGGGATATCAGTAATATTCTTTTCTACTAATTCATTGAATACTTTATAATTTGTACCTTGGGGGTCATAAGAGGTTACAGCATGGGGGTATATATTATGCTTAAGCAATGTTTTGTTTGAAGATCCAACAGCAAAAATATAAGCTAACCCATTTTCTTTAATATATTTTAAATTCTCTATTTCTTCATTTAAAGATGGACCTGCTGAAACTATAATTGCAGGTTTCTCTTTAAAAACACCATTCTTCTGCATAAGAACATTGGGAGTTGTCAACACATCTTTCAAGTTCATCATACCGTTAATAATCCATCTTTTTTGAAAGGCATAATTAGTATGAAGCATACTTCTTTTATCTTTTATGCCTTCCCTAAAAGACCTCAAGAAACAATTGTACTTTTCTCCAAAAATCCTTTCATAGCTCGGCAAAGGAATAAATGCTACTGCCTCGTTTTTTATTTCTATTTGCTGATAAATAAAATTTTCAACATTGCTCTCCTCTTGTTCAACTTCAATATGTCTCAGTCTCCCCACCCTTAACTTAGTTAGGTTTACTTGAGATAAAAAGAAATTCATGACTTCTGGAACAGGTTCATAAATTGAATAGGTTGCATTTGGATATGCTTCAAGAATTTTTTTTATATGATGTCCAAGGCCAATTCCATAAAAAACGAAATGGGTCTCTTCATCTAAATTTTGATAGTTTTGAAATAATGCTTCTGCTTCTCTTTGAGGATTGTATTTGCTATGAATAAATGTTTTTTTATCATTTTTTTGAATATATAGTGTTTTGTCCCCCGACCTGACTTCATGCATATGTACTTGCATATCTAGATTATTTTCTAATGATTTTAACTTATGCCAAAAACTTGGAAATCTTTTCTTTAAAAACGTAATGTTATCCGCTAAAATCATGTTAATTCTTCCCTTGTGATACAAGCGTTTCTAGTTTGTCTTTCATACTATTAAATAAGGGCACAATCTCATAAGAAAGTATATCGGCTAGGGAGACTAAATCACCATTTTCCATTATTTCTTCAAATTCTACTATCAGTTCTTTTAGGGAATATATATCTTTTGCGTAAAGGTTCCAATTTTCATAGCTAATAACAATATTTTTAAGATTCGGATTAGAATCTATATACGTAAAGGTACTCATTATCCAATTAATACCTTCAATCAACTCGGTTAATTTTTTCCATGTATTTATTTCCGGGGTTTTGTAGAATTCATTAGATAAAGCCTCTATTTCCGGGTTAGCCCTTTCAATATAATCTAAAGTCGATAACAGCGTTTCTTGGGCTACTTCTTTTAAAGTTTTAGTCACTACTTTAATTTCTTTTATCTGATTAATATTTTCTAAGATATAGTTATCAAACTCACCATATACTTCTGATCCGTCAATAATTAAATGACTAAACAGTACATTATTGTTTGAAATTTTCTCGTTAATTTCTTTAAAAATTTCCTCAATTTGATTTTTACTATTCTCACATTCTAAAGTTTGATCTAATATATATACTTTCATTTAAGTAACCTCCAAAAGATATTTTATATATATATATATCGACATAAGTCATAAATTTTTTTACTTTTTTTGTACAAAACATAGCTTAAATTAATTACAAATTTTTACCAAAGCTCTTTCTGGAATATTTTTCTATTGTATTCCTAAGTGTTAGTATTTTTGTTCCTTTAATTTTCGCGCCACCTTCTGTAGCATCTATAAATAATATGTCGTTTTCTTGATTGATTCTATTTTGTATCCATCTTAGATATATAAAAAGGTTTTTAGAGGTATATATCCTATTACCGTTTACATCTTCTACTTCTCTTAAGTTCTTCGATTGTATTACATCTCTTGAATTAGTGTTGACTGAGTGGGTTTTACTATCAGTAAAGGCTAGATCTTGACCAACAAAAGTGATGGGGTTACATCTCATTCTAATACCAACATCTAAAGCTGTCGTAGCAACAGACCCACCCGTTTTAACTAATATGTTGTTATTAGTTTTGGCATATTCTTCTGCTGGTAAGTAACCCTTCTGTAAAGCGATTAATTTATCTCCTTTATAATTTAACATCACGTTTTTATCACAAGTAGATAGAACAATTATTGGTACATTTATATCTATGTCTTTCAGCTGATTATTATAAAGATGGGGCGACGGGTCTGTTATTATGATAATATCCGGCGTTATTCCTTCCTTTATTAAGGATTTAACAGCTCTACCAACTACCATAATTATTCCTTTATCTTTAATCTTAGAGAGTTCTTTTATATTTTTATCTAAAGACGGCCCAGCAGATATAATATATAATGGCTTGTCTTTAAATTTGTTAAATAAAACATCTACGTTTTTACTGCGTTGGTTTATATTTGAGTCGAAATTTTCTTGCATAATTAAAGAATGACTTTCTACAGAACTAGACAACATTTTAAACTCCTCTAGTAAGTATTTTATATCTCTTAATTCCTCTGACATGATATTAATTGAAGGGTTATGAATAATTAATTTCGACTTTGGAGTAAACAATAAATCTCTCAATATATCACTAATCTCTAAAGCGCTATCAGATAAGTGGACTTTTACCCTGTTATTATTTAAGATATTATTTAGATCTATATAGTCTAAAGCTAATCTAAATATGTTTTTATTTGTTTCTAGTATATAAAAATTAGCATTAGGTGCTTTCTCTATTAAATTCTCAATATGGTAGGCAAACCCCATTCCAATTACAATGTAGTTTTCTACCGATGAATCTAGATTTTCCTCAGCAAATTTTTCAGCTTCTCTATATGGATCGTATTTACTATGTAAGTAGATACGCTTATTTTCTAAATTTATTTTTACTGTAGGTACTCCTACTTTTGTATCTACAACTTCATATATGCTATTTAGCGGTTTTGTTTGAATAACCTCTCTAAAAATATTTGGTGATTTCTTTAAAAGCTTTATATTTTCTTCGTATCTCATATTTAAAACCTCCAATACAATAAAAAAGGTTGGGAATCCCAACCTTTTTTATATTGAACTAATTTAATTAACCTAATAATTGAAGTACTGATTGTGGTGCTTGGTTTGCTTGTGCTAACATTGCTGTAGATGCTTGTTGAAGAATGTTTTGTTTTGTCATCTCCATCATCTCTGCAGCCATATCAACGTCTCTGATTCTAGACTCAGCAGCTTGTAAATTCTCAGATGCATTATCTAAGTTTCTGATTGTATGCTCTAATCTGTTTTGAACCGCTCCTAAATTAGATCTTTGTGTTGATACAGTTTCAATAGCAGTATTAACCGTTTCAATTGTATCGTTTGCATCTGTTTGTCCACTAATTGATAACCCACTTACACTTAACCCATTAGCAGACATATCATCAATTTTAAGTTCAATATCTTGGCCTTTATTTGCTCCAATATGGAACTTCAGTCCATTATCTTCTAGTGCGCCACTCATTAATGTTTGTGTGTTAAACTCTGTTTGTTCTGCAATACGGTCTATTTCATTTACTAATTCATCGAACTCTGCTTGTAGCGCTTGTCTATCAACAGTTACGTTTGTATCATTCGCTGACTGAACAGCAAGCTCTCTCATTCTTTGAAGAATTGAGTGTGTTTCATCCAATGCACCTTCTGCTGTTTGTATTAAAGAGATTCCATCTTGAGCATTTCTTGATGCTTGATTAAGTCCTCTTACTTGCGCTCTCATTTTCTCAGAAATAGAAAGTCCCGCAGCGTCATCTCCTGCTCTGTTGATTCTAAATCCTGAAGATAATTTCTCCATTGATCTAGCGCCACCAGCGTTAGCCATTCCTAACTGTCTGTGTGTGTTCATTGCCATTAAGTTGTTATTAATTCTCATTGTAAATTCCTCCTTGAATTTTATTTTCCTTTGGCATCCTTGCCTAGGATATTTTAGAAAACTTTTCTTTCTTGCCGGCTAAGAAAGAAGTAAGTTTTTCTTCTCATAATATATATCGGTTTGGATTTGATGTTACTTTAGTTTTTTTATACCTTTTTTTTATAAATTGAAACATTTTTTACATTAATTTTTAATGTGAAATCTTGGAATGAATTCGAAGCTACGTTTAAAATCAGATCCGGGATTCTTTGTTTTGCTCATAAGCAGATGACCGAAGAGTAGTTTCGTGTCAGTCGCTTACGCAGAGTGGAATGACAATCGTAGTTGTGACCTTCGAATGAATTCGAAGCTACGTGTTTGTTTTAGAAACGGGATCCTTCACTTTATTCAGGATGACAACTCAAATAAATCTTTTCTTTGCTTAAATAAAAAGTAGATGATTATTTTTTAATTAATATATTCTTCAGCGCTGTTAGGTCAACTTGTTGACTGCTAGCTGATTTATTTTCTTCTTCAATTTCTAAGTAGATTTCTTTTCTAAAAATTTCTACTTCTTTTGGGGCGGATATACCTAATTTCACTTTGCCTTCTTCAATGGCTAAAATTTTAAGCTCTATATCTTTTCCAATTATAATACCTTCATCGGCTTTTCTTGTGAGGACTAGCATTTATAACGCCTCCTCTTCTTTTTTTGTTACTTCTTCTGAAACAATATTTAGTTCCTCCATAATGTAATGTCGTTTGCTATATTTGTCTGAGTCTAGGAGTACTTGTTTTCCTTTTTTGTTTTTTGTATTAATTACTATTGGTGCTGCTAGATTAGCGGTCATTTTTGTAAGGTCTTCTGGTACTACTACAATACTGTATATGGCTACATCTTTAGGATCTTCAAGTTGAAGTTTGATAATGGTATTTTCGCTAATTTCAAAGTCGTAATCTGGTTTAAATAAAAATGGGTTGATTACTACAAAGGCAACATCTCCATCGTCTACGGATTGTAGCCAATGAAATTGCATATCTTCTTCTGGATTTTCTATTAATACAAATTTCTTTAAGTGGTCGAATCCGGGTATGCCGTCTATAAAATCAATAACGCTTTTTTCATTTATTTCTATTTCACCAAAGTTTTTTGTTGTAATTTTCATGTGTTTTTCTCCTCCTTTTGTAAAAAACCACGAGGACTTGCCTTGTGGTTTTTGGTATACTATCTTAAAAAGTCTAGGATGGTTGGTTGTATAATTCTCGCACCTACATTTAGTGCTGCTCTGTATACATTTTCTTCGTTCATAAGTTCCATGATGACTTCACCCATGTCCGCATCTTCTAGGTTGGATTGTAGGGTTCTAAAGTTAACAATATCATCGGAGATTCTGTTGTTTGCTAACTCCATTCGATTGACTTTTGCTCCAACTTCTGAGCGCATGGTTAACAATTGATTTTTATAGGTATCTAATTCTTTAAGCTGATCACTTAGTTCTTCATTTTTCCCGTTAATCATATTATCTTCTATTCTGTCTAGTAGGGCTATTAGTCCTGCTTTTTCTGGTTGTGCGACTAATAAGCCGTCTTGTTTTGTGGCTACTAAATTGCCTTCATTAATATCGAATGTATAGTTCTTTAATGGATGATTTGGATTTTTAATTCCTGAATTATCTTCAGTTTCATCGCCGTATACATATTCATTAAAAATTTCTGCAATATTACCTCCAGATCCTATTAGTTTGTCTGTGTCATTTCCATTATCATCAACCGTTTTTTTAGAAACGGTGTAGTTATTACCATCATATTCAATCTTAAATTCTTCTCCACCAAATCGCCAAATTTTTTCCTCGTCAGCACCAGGTAAATCTAATTGCGTTTCCTTAAAATCTACTCCACTAAAATTATAATTTTTTAATGGGTTAGTTGATCTTAACGGAGTTTGTTCTTCATCTTTCCATTCTCCGTCATTTTTAATTAATTCATTTAACGTATCTGCTATCTCTTTTGATAGATCTGATTTAATCCGTGGATCACCATCTTCAGGAATTGCTTTAACTATTTCTTTCCCTTCTTCGTTCACCACTGTTACTGTTGCACTATATGTGTCTGGATTTTCCTCTTCCATTGTGATATTTACTTTTGCATCATGAAGGGTCCACTCTGTTTCTTCCCCTTCTTGTCTTGGAAAATTTAGGGTTAGTGAGTTGGTTTCAAGAAAATCTGTTCCAAGAACATTAACATCAATCTTTTCTGCAATACCCACCTCGTAGATCATTTTGTGATCGATGGCATTCGGATTATTGGCATTGTATAAATCAACATTATAATTTCCTTCTTGATCTAACAGGGGTTGATTTGTATTTTTACCAGAAAATACATAACGGCCAGCATAGGTTGTATTGGATAGTCCAATAATTTGATCTTTCAGCTCTTTTATCTCTGCACTAATTTTTAGGGTTTCTTCTTGGGTTAAAACTCCGTTAGCTGCTTGTACGGTTAAGTCCCTAACTCTGTGCATGGCTTCCCCTTTATTCTGTAGCGCTAATTCTGTTGTTTCAAGCCAAGATGCAGCATCGTCAATGTTTTTTCTATGCTGATGTAATTGATTAATATCTGTTCTGATCTTTAAGCTTCTAGCGATGGCTACGGGATCATCAGAAGGTTTATGTATCCGTTTACCTGTAGACATTTGCATTTGTCTTTTATCTAGTCTTGTCATATTTCTATTTAAATTTCGCATCATGTTTGTGATAACCATATTATTGGTGGTTCGCATATGTTAATCCCTACCTTCCTACTTGACCTAAACGGTTAATAATAACATCTAACATTTCATCCATGGTATTCACCATTCTAGCTGAAGCGTTATATGCGTGTTGAAACATCACCATTTTTGACAATTCCTCATCCATAGAAACGCCAGACACAGCCTGTCGTTGATTATCTAGTTGTTCTGTTAAGAACTCTTGGTTTTGCGTATTTCTTATAGCCTCTTGGGTGTCAACCCCTAGGGCTGCTACTAAGGATTTAATATAATCCTCTGGTGCGCCTTCTTTAAACATACCTGTATCCTGTCTTAAATCAATTAACTTTAATATGTTTGATCCATCCCCGGGTAAAAGTTCCTTATTTGTAGCTGCAGCAAATTTATTCAAATCTTGTAGATCTAATGAAACTGCAATGTTTTTAGCAGTGATTTTATCATGTTCTATATTGCCATTCCCGTCAATCATAGCCGAAGAAGCCGTTCCATTGGCTGTGAAAAATAGAGTGTCTGTACCTCCATTTATGTCATATCCACTGGCATGAATTTCATTGAATTTTTTTGCAAAGGTTTGAGCGAACCTATCTAGTTCTTCCATGTAGTAGGGTAGTCCGCCATACTGTCCTTCCTTACCATTGCCATCTCTTAGATCAAGCAGTCCTCTCAAATTTCCGTTTATACTATTTGAATCAAATCCTGATCCATTCTCCCATTTTACTTTGTTTATGTATAAGTCTTCAATGTGGTCATGTTTCACTTCATCTTCAGTACTTAATCTATTCACTTTGTCATGGGACACTAAAGGTTGTCCATTGATTTGGATGGCCATTTTTGTTGCTTTGTTTTCTCCCTTTGAATTAGGGTCAACAACGTCAATCACTTCTACATCTACAAGCTCGGAAAGTTCGTCAATTAGCAGGTTCCTTTGGTCTCTAAGGTCATTGGCATTAGAACCTCCGACTTCTGAGCTAAATATTTTCTCATTTAATCGTGCAATCTGATTAGCATAGCTGTTAATAGCTCTGACTGTAGTAATTACATCTTCATTTGTATCCTTTATCATTCTTTCCATCTGTCCATGCATATGATTTAGCGAGTTTGATAGTGCCACCCCTCGCTGCCTTACTAAAGAACGATTGGTTAGCTCTTGGGGATTTTTATTTAATTCTTGTAATGATTGAAAGAATTCATCGATCACTGTATTGATCCCTGTATCAGAAGGCTCATTCATAATTGCTTCAATATGCATTAATCCATCTCGTCTTGCTTCCCATTCTGAAGATGCATTGACTTCTTTTCTATATTTAAAATCAAGAAATTCATTTCTAACCTGTTCGATTGTAACCGTAGTAACTCCAGTTCCTAGCATTCCTTCTCTTCCAGGAAGTGCTAAAGGAGTCGAAGATTTCTGTTCAAGGCGTTGTCTTGTATATCCCGGGGTGTTAACATTTGCAATGTTATGTCCAGTAGTATCTAAGGACCTTTGGGCCGCAAACAATCCCGATCGTGCTGTATTAAATCCTAAAAAGGTTGATCTCATTTATATACACTCCTATTACTTATTTGAGGAAATTGCATAATTACATTATTCAAGGTTTCCATAGAATAAGTAGAAAAAATGTTACCTGAGGTCGCGGCTCATTTGCTGACTTGTATCATTGAATTTATAATCAAAAGACAAGTCAACGAATTCGAAGCAGGGAAGGTATATTTTTTATATTTATTCGACTAAATTTAATTATGCAATTTCCTCAGTTTCTAAACCCTCTAAACCCGTACGTCTAAGAAGCTTGTATTTGTTTTTTTCTCATTTTCTTCTGCTTTTTTCCCATACTGATTCCCTGGATTTTCTGCGCTTAACAATAGTTCTTTATTTACTGAAATATAGTTTAAGCTTTGCTTAATTAACTTTTCATTTAACTCATTGGCTGCTTTTATTTTATCAATCACACTCATCAATTTATTTCTAAGATCATCTAATGTTTTCAGTTCATGATCATCATAATTTCTTTCTTCCAGTATCAATATTAGCTGAGATAAGCTTTCAATTTCTCGACACTGTAATTCGGAAGCAATGTTTACAAAAATAGAACGTCTTACCTTTTCAAAAGTACCCATATTTACGACGTACTGCTCTTCTTTTTTTGTAATATCTTCTAGCTCTTTTACTTTCCCTTTAACAACAATATTCACTTTGCTTTCCCCTAGTTCAAGTACTTTTTCATACAATTCAAGTTCTTTTTCTAAGGCTTCTTTTAATTGTTCGATGGATCTCATATTTTCACCTCAAATATAAGTGTGCTTTGACAAACTATATTTTTTTATCTATTTGTACACTTTGAACCATTTTTTCTGCAATCTCTTGACCAGATACGTTGTAACTTCCTGTTTCAATTCTTTGCTTGATTTCATTCACTTTGTTTTCACGAATATCCGGTAATGCTTTAAATGCTTTCATAGCAATTTGAAATTCTTTTGCCTTGTCAGATATTTCCACCTGATCTTTTTTAGATTTAACACCTTCGGCTTTATCTACAGCAGCACTTTTATTTTTATTGTATAAGTTCATTACCTTCGATAATTGGGGATTATTAAAAATCTTCATAAAAAACACCTCAACTTTCCAATTTAGTCTTATACTAATACTATCGGAACAATTGAGGTGTTTCTTTATATTTATTTATCTTTTTTTTCTCATATCTGCAACGTGCATTTTTGTATTTGTTTTTTTTGATTCCTCTTTCTTCGATTCGGTTTTTGGTTTAATAGCAGCCCCAAACTCTCTTCTCATTTCTCCTGCGCATTTATCACAGTATCTGCCGGACTTAATGCCAGTGCCACAACGTTCACAATCAAGTAAATAATTGCTGTCTTCTCTAATTTCAATTCGGGCTTCTCTTAAATATTTTAATATTTGCTTTTCCGGAACTTCTGTCTCTTCAGAAACTTCTGATATCGATGCTCCAGGATTATCGTATAAATAATCCTTTACTTTTTTATAATCATCTTCGTAGGTGCTAGCACATCTGGAACAGACTGTAGAACCCTTATAGGAAAATACTCTACCACATTTAGAACAATTTCTTAAATCCATAATCGATCCCTCCTATTTATTTTAAATATATCTGATCTTCAGATTAGTAACTCATTTTATATGTTCTTTAATAGTTTATGATGTCCCCTTCATTCTTGCCTTTGCAAAAGTGCCAACGGTTATACGTCTTGCACCACCATTATATAGTGTTTGACTACAGGCGTCCGCCGTTGCACCTGTGGTGTAAACATCATCTACTAATAATATATGTTTATTTTTCAATGCTATCTTATTATTTGCTTCAAAAACATCCCGGACATTTTCTATCCGTTTTGTTTTTGTAAGTTTGTTCATATCTTCTGTGTTTTTTGATCTAATTAATGCATTTTTAATATATTCTTTATCTAATAATCTACTTAAATGTTTTGCAAGTATATGTGCTTGATTATATCCTCTATATTTTTCCTTGCTCCCATGTAATGGAACGGCTACGACGCTATCAAAGTCTATTTCCTCTTGGCTAATTCGATCTGCCATAAGATTTGCCATCAGTTTACCTAAATAAACTTTATCGTAATATTTAAAATCCTTTACAGCTTTTTTAATCGGTCCTTTGTATTCTGCTACAGAGATAATACGATCATAGTAAGTCATGCCATAAGGGTATTGAACCCCCTGAACAAATTTAATTTTTTCATAACAAAAGGTACAAATATTATTTTTTGAATCTTTGGTTATATCCTCACCGCATGTCATGCAGTGTATATTAGGATAGATAAAATCGAGAAAGGCTTCTCCATAGGCTTTTAGTTCTTTTATCCACGCTTTTTTTGTATCCATATTTAAATATTCTACAATTTTCGGGATTTTCCTTCTTTATTGTAAATAATTCATTGGTGTAGTATTGCGGCGAATGAATTCGCCTCTACAAATTGCTATTATACATGCCAAATAGTAAACCTTCGAATGAATTCGAAGCTACGAGATTATAACAAACCCAAGATTCTTCACTTCGTTCAGAATGACAAACTTTTTTAGTTTTAGTTTTATTTTTATTATATAGATATCCACTTATGTTGCATTTTACGCTTTTAATTTCCTTAGGGATTTTCTGTATGAAACTCATAGAATTTTTTAAGTCTTGTTCCTAATCCAGAATAACGCTCTGTAATTTTATTATTATCAATCATTGTTTTTAAATATTTTTCGTTTCCTACCAATACTACTAAGGATTTTGCCCGGGTAATTGCTGTGTATAGTAAGTTTCTAGTAAGTAGCATGGGAGGTCCCCAAGTAACTGGCATCACCACAACTGGAAATTCTGACCCCTGACTTTTATGAATTGTAACACAATAGGCTAATTCTAACTCGTCTAGTCTGACAAAATCGTACTCCACTAACCGACCATCTTCGAATAGTACACTGAGTATCTGTTCCTGGCTATCAATTTCATGCACATAACCTATATCTCCGTTAAATACACCTTCTCCTTTTTCTTCCTCTACATCCTCGTCAATATTTCGCCATTTCAAAGTATAATTGTTTTTAATCTGCATGACCTTATCCCCAACCCTAAAGGTTTTCTCTTTTAAAACCCTTTCTTCTTTATAATGGGCTGGCGTATTAATATGTTGTTGCAGCTGCTTGTTTAAATTAATGGTTCCAAGCTCCCCTTTCTTCATAGGGGAAAGAACTTGGATATCCTTCATCGTATCAAACCCATAGTGCTTTGGAAGTCTCTTAATGACTAGTTCTATAATTGTACCTAAAATATCCCTTGGGTTTCCCTTTGACATAAAGTAAAAATCTTTGTCTTTTTTATTTAAAACAGGCCGTTCCCCTTTATTAATCCTATGGGCATTCACAATGATCATACTTTCTTGGGCCTGTCTAAAAATCTCATTTAGTTTTACAACTTTTATAATATTACTGCTAATAATGTCTTTCAGCACATTCCCTGCTCCTACTGAAGGAAGTTGATCTACGTCCCCTACAAGAATAAGTCTCGTTCCTAACCCGACTGCTTTTATTAAACTGTTCATTAGAATAATATCTACCATGGATACTTCATCAATGATAACAACATCTGCTTCTAAAGGTTGTTCTTCATTTCTTAAAAATCCAAATTCCTGATCCTCATCTGAAAATCCTAACTCCAAAAGTCGATGAATGGTCTTTGATTCTTTTCCTGTGGCCTCTGTCATTCTTTTTGCTGCTCTTCCTGTGGGCGCACCAAGTATAACCTTTTTGTCGAGTGCTTCAAAAACCTTGATTAAAGTATTTACAGTTGTGGTCTTCCCAGTTCCCGGTCCTCCTGTAATAACAAGTAGTCCTTTGTCCATGGCCTGTTTAATTGCTTCTTTTTGATTTTCAGCTAAATGAATTTCTTCTTTTTCTTCAATGCTTAAGAGTGTTGCCTCTACGTCAATATCCACTTTTTCAAATTGTACTTGAGAAAGTTCTATCACTTTTTTACACACATTTGTTTCAGCATAATAATAAGGCATACTATAAATGTTAATATCATCGGCCATGCGCTCTAATTGTATTTTTTGATCTAGGGCTAAGTGCTGTATACCTTCACTGATCCCTTCTTCATCTATATTTAATAGTTTTGCTGTTTTTTCTATTAACATTTCCCCTGGAATATAGGTGTGTCCTTCTAAGTGAAAGCTGTTAATTGTATATTGGACCCCTGCGGAAACTCGATATTTTGAATTAAAAGGGATCCCTAGGGTTCTAGCAATCTGATCTGATGTGTGAAACCCAATTCCGTGTATATCCTCTGCTAATCGATAGGGATTTTCTTGAATGACATCAATCGTTTGACTTCCATACTTTTTATACACTTTTACACCAAAGCTAGTTGGTATATTGTATTTATTTAAAAATAATATAATTTCCCGAAGCTCATGCTGTTCTTGAAAAGCAACTTTAATACTCTCTGCCTTGGACTGTCCTATTCCTGATACTTCTCGAAGTCTATCTGGATTTTTTTCCATTATTTCTAATGTTTTTGTACCAAAGTAGTCAATAATTCTTTCCGCCATTTTTTCACCGATTCCAGGGATCACCCCAGAGGATAAATAATTTAAGATTTCTTTTTCCGTTGAGGGCATGATGGTTCTAAACTGAGTTATCTCCAGTTGTTGTCCGTATACAGGGTGTATTTTCCAGTTTCCTTGCACTTGTATTTTATCCCCAGCCTTTAGGGTTGGTAAATATCCGACAACGGTTACTTCTTCCTCTTCGGATAAAAGTATTGCCACGGTATATCCATTGGCCTCGTTTGAGAATATAATTTCTACTAATTGCCCCTGTAATTCAACCACGTTATTGCCTCCTAAAGCTTATGTTGTTTTTATTATAACATAAAGGCGGTGGGGTACGATAAGAGTAGTTGGAAAGTTGGAAAGTGGAAAGGGGAAAGGGAAGTGAATGACAGATCATTGTGGTTACCTTCGAATGAATTCGAAGGTACAAGTCAAATTAAAATAATAAACAAAAAACAAAAAAGAAAATCATCCTGTTGAATGATTTTCTTTTTTTTGTTTATTGAAAAGCTTCTTGTTTTAATATTTCAGCTTTGTCTGTTTGCTCCCATGGAAGTGATATATCTGTTCTTCCAAAGTGTCCGTAGGCAGCTGTTTGTCTGTATATTGGTCTTCTTAAATCTAGGTTTTTAATAATGGCTGCTGGTCTTAAATCGAAATGTTTTTGAACTAATTCAGCAATTTTATCATCACTTACTTTTCCTGTTCCAAAAGTTTCAACTAGTACAGAAACTGGTCTGGCAACGCCAATGGCATATGCTAATCCAATTTCACATTTCTCTGCAAGTCCTGCTGCTACAATGTTTTTCGCTACATATCTAGCTGCATAAGCTGCTGATCTGTCTACTTTTGTTGGATCTTTTCCAGAAAAAGCACCGCCACCATGTCTTGCGTAGCCACCGTAGGTATCAACAATAATTTTTCTTCCAGTTAAACCTGCATCTCCTTGTGGCCCACCGATTACAAATCGACCTGTTGGATTTATGTAGTATTTCGTCTCATCATCAAGTAATTCTACAGGTACTACTTCGTTTACTACATGCTGTATCATATCTTGTTCAATGGTTTTTTGCTCTATTTCAGGGCTATGTTGGGTAGATATAACAATGGTATCTACTCTTTTAGGTTTGTTATCTTCGTACTCAACGGTTACTTGGGTTTTTCCATCAGGACGTAAGTAAGGTAATGTGCCATTTTTTCTAACATCTGCTAAACGTTTAGATAGTTTATGAGATAAAGAAATTGGTAATGGCATTAACTCTGGTGTTTCATTACATGCAAATCCAAACATTAACCCTTGATCTCCCGCTCCAGTAGCTTCTAGATCTGCATCTTTTTCTCCTTCACGACTTTCCAAAGCCTCATCAACGCCCATTGCAATGTCTGGGGATTGCTCATCAATCGAAGTTAAAACTGCGCATGTATTTGCATCAAAGCCATACTTGGCTCTTGTATAGCCTATTTCTTCTATTGTTTTTCTAACAACTTTCGGTATATCTACATAACAGTTTGTTGTTATTTCTCCTGAAAGTAGTACTAAGCCTGTTGTTACTGTTGTTTCACAAGCTACCCTTGCCTTAGGGTCTTGCTCAAAAATGGCATCTAATACCGCGTCTGATATTTGATCACAAATTTTATCTGGATGTCCTTCCGTAACCGACTCAGATGTAAATAGTCTTTTTATCATTCGTGTCCCTCCTATATTTTTCTTATTTTATTACTATACCCTTTAAAATACCTTGTATTCCAAATCTTTTGGGAGCTTTTTAACAAAACAAAAAACCTCTCCTTGAAGAAGAGGTTCCTATTATCGATTACCTCTCCTCATCTTCCAGAATTTTAATTCTGGGGGAATTGGCACCATACTTAAAAGCATTATGGTTGCCGGGTTTCATCGGGCCCATCCCTCCACCTCTCTTGATAAGGAATCAAGATCTCTATTCAATTGCGTATTAATACTATCACTTCCATTGTTTTATTGTCAAGTAAAAAATATTATTAATTAGCATACCTTTTTAAGCGCTCTACAAATGCACAGCAACATAGCTCAGTATAAACATAATGGTCCCAGCTATAGAAGTTCCTAATGCAATAGAGGGTAGTGCATGCTTAAATGGAATATTAAATAAAACTGCGGCTAGACATCCACTCCACACCCCAGTACTTGGCAAGGGGACAGCAACAAATAAAACTAGGCCTATCACGCTATATTTCCTTATTTTATCTCCTTTCCTCCTAGTTCTTTGGATCATTCGATTTACTAATTTATTAATCCATGGTAAATTTTTTATACGGATAACAATAGGTTTTATAAATATTAGTAAAAAAGGCACTGGTGCCAAACTCCCTAATATGCCAAGTACAGTAGCATGCAAGGGATGTAACCCCAATGAAACGCCTATAGGTATGGCTCCTCTCAATTCCATTAAGGGCATTGCTGCAATTAAAAGTACCATTACCTCTCGGGTTATATAATCAAAAAGTCTATCCATGTGCTCCCCTCCTAATCTATCTATATTAAGGGGAGGAGCAAAAAATAATTAGAATGGGTTGGAAAGTTGGTTAGTTGGTTAGTAGAAAGTTGGTAAGTCGGAAAGGGGAAAGTTGGAAAGGAAAGGCATAACTTTCAGTTGGTCAGTTGGTTAGTAGTTAGTTGGTTAGGAAGAGCGAAAGGCAAAGGCAAATTTCTTAAACCCGAGATCCTTCGCTTTGCTCAGGATGACAGCGTTGCAGTTGGTCAGTAGATAGTTGGTCAAGAAAATCAAAAGCTAAATGATTATGCTCATCTTCGAATAAATTCGGAGCTACTGTATCTTAACAAAATGATCTACGGGAAACCTTCGAATGAATTCGAAGCTACCTTTAATCTAGATCCTTCGTTACATTAATCAGGATGACTATGAAGTTGGTAAGTTGGTTAGTAGAAAGTTGGTTAGTTGGTTAGGGGAAAGTCAAAAACCTGATACTTCACTGCGTTCAGTATGACGGTGGATAGTTGCCCTGGTTTAAACAATAGTTGAGCAATTGTTAAACCATAGTTGAACCATTGTTAGACTATTGTAGTTAGTTGGTTAGTAGTTAGTTGGTTAGGAAAGGCAAAACTTTCAGTTGGTCAGTGGAAAGTTGGAAAGGAAAGGCAAAAGCTAAATGATTATACGGGGAACCTTCGAATGAATTCGAAGCTACTTTATTCCAGATTCTTTGTTACACTCAGGATGACAGTGCTGCAGTTGGTTAGGACGAATGAATTCTAAGGTGGGTAGTGTAAAGTAATCTGTGCTTTAGTGAAAAAATATACTCTTTTCTGGCAAGAATTAGAAATAATAAAAAGCCAG
>NZ_JAVKGO010000012.1:0-66625 GCF_031432315.1 Serpentinicella sp. ANB-PHB4 | reverse complement strand
TAGAAAAGTGATTCGAGCTCTTTATTTTGAGTCAATCTCTCGAAAAATCTACTAAAAGTTGATTCTGATGGAACCTGACCAAGAACATTAAAACCACAGCAATATCTCAGTACTGGATTTTGCTTTAGGTTTGAAACAAGATCTTTAATAGTTTGGATTTTTTCTACTTGCATAGCAATGAGAGAATATAGTAAAGGTGCTACATCATACCCTTTGGGTCCCTTGGAATCAGCAGACTTTCTTAGTGAACTAGATAGCTTTGATACATCAATTTGCGATAAAATCATTTCTAATTTGGTTTCTTGCTGAAATTCCATGATTTGTTCAAAGGAAATCAGCGTCATTTGTCGAATATACATTAAGTGGTTTCACTCCTTTTCGGATAGTTTTGTTCGCACTTAATTAATTCGACATATTGGGGTGAAACTCCTTTTTGTATCTACTCAAATTTAGAAAAATCAATGATTAGGAAATATGAAATTTCCTCAATAAAAAAGATGATCTGACTTTGAAAGAAGCAGATCATCTTTTTTATTGTTTTATTTTCCTTGAAGAATTAAATAGATATTTCCGATAATCGTCATAAAAGGAACGACTATATCTTTAGTAACTGTTTGAGCATCTTCGCCATCCAGAATTGTAGGAGGATTAAGATTCACACTATAATTTTCCTCTGATATATTTACTGTAAATAAACCGTTGTTTAGGTTAAGGTACTCTGAGACAGAAGCATCCGCTAGGGCATCACGTTTTTCAATAGCCATTTTTGCATATACAGCAGCTAATTTCACATAGGTTTCTGGATCCGCTCCTATATATGTATCGAAATTAAAGTCCTCTTTAATTTCTTGTTTCACTAAAATTAAGTCTTTAGGTAAGTTTTTATTTGGGGCACTATTTAAAAATGCTTGATTATCAATAAAACGAATTAAATTACGGTAAAATAGGTTTGTATAGTCATTGACTACATCCAAAGGAACAATGCCGAACAAATCATATTGGGATTTTATGTAAGAATTGATTAATTCAGTAGTAGATTCATTTTTATTATTTGTATTACTGAAATTTTCTGAGCTATATTCAGACATCATATAAGCTTTATATTGATTTAAAATATTCTCAAGTTCTTCTAAAGTAAAAATATCATCATCTAATAAAGCTTGGGTAAGTTGTACCGCCCCAACTTTTTGTTCGCTCAATAAACTCTCTACATCTTGTTCAGATAAATATCCTAAGTCTATAGCGATTTCTCCAAACTTTTTGTCCATCTTTTTCTGTTGTGCATGTACTTGTCTTACTTGTTCTGAAGTCATTAAATCTTTATTTATTGCTAAAACACCTAATTTCACTCTAGTGGATCGGTTTTGATTTAGAACCTTGTTCAAAGCTTCTGCTGAAATAAATCCGTTATTTAACAAATAATTTCCAAAGTACTGATGCAACATATTCCCAACACCCCTTTTGTATTTATCTTTTATAAATGTATATTATTATAGGTATGTCTCAATAATCTTTTTCATGCTATCTTCTTCCCAAGGCTTTTGTAAAAAGTTTTCAGCGCCAGCTTTAAGTGCATCCTTTAACATGTCTTTGTTTCCAACAGAGGATAGTATAACCACTTTTGCATCCTCAAAATTGCTTTTGATTTTTCTTAGACATTCAATACCGTTTAGCTCCGGCATCACTATATCAAGGAATACTAACGCTGGTTGGTTCTCCTCGAAAAGTTGATAGGCTTCTTGACCATTGGTGGCTTCAATTACCTCGATATCAGCGTCAACCTTTGATATGAAGTCTTTTAGTTGCATTCGGATTAATAATGAATCATCACACACTAAAACCTTTTTTGTTTTTTCACTCATTCTTAACACACCTTTCTCTTTGTATTGGTTGTTAATTTATGAAAATAAGGAAAGCCTTATTTATTAAAGTAATTATGAAGTCAATAGGTCAAAAGTTATATATAGATTTATTATAACATACATTTTTTGGACATAAAAACAGAAAATTAAGAACTTTATACTTTTATTTTTACGATTCAGTAAATAGGGGTATTATAAAAATAGAATAAATTTAAAAGAATAAAAAAGAGGTGCTTATAATGAAAAAAGTATTAGTTGTTGTTGGAGGAGATGCTGCAGGAATGAGTGCTGCATCAAAGGCAAAAAGAGTGAATCCAGATTTAGATGTAATTGTTTTTGAGATGGGGGAATACATATCCTATTCCCAGTGTAGTTTACCCTATTACATATCTGGTGTAACACCATCAAAAGAAAAATTAATTTCTAGAACGACAGAGGATTTTGCCAAAAGAGATATATCTGTATATCTAAACCACGAAGTAGTAGAGGTTGATGTGAAGGAGAAGACCGTAGAGGTTATGAACCATGAGAATGGCGAAAAATTCATAAGACCCTATGATTATTTAATGTATGCAACAGGTGCCAATTCTCAAGTTCCACCAATTCCTGGTAGTGATCTTGAAAATGTAATGAGTTTAAAAACAATTCCAACTGCAGATGCAATAAAAGAAGTTGCACATAGAGACGAGATTCAAGAAGTAGCTATCGTTGGTGGCGGTTATATTGGTTTAGAGATGGTAGAGACGATGGTTCACTTAAATAAGAAGGTAAGGATCATTCAGCGCTCTGACCAGCTTATGAATGTAATGGACGACGAATTTGGTGAGATTATTCGGGCTGAATTAGAAAAGCATGGGGTTTCTGTACACACTGGTGAGAGCTTAACTGAGCTAACTGGAAATGGAAAGGTAACAGGCCTTAAAACGGACAAAGGAACCTATAATGCAGATTTAGTAATATTAGCTTTAGGGGTAAAGCCGGCTACAGAACTTCTAAAAGATAGTGGGGCTGAGTTTTTAAGAAATGGTGCCCTAGTAGTAGATGGTTTTTCGAGAACAACGATTCCAGATGTTTATGCTGGCGGCGATTGTGCATCCATTTATCATAAAATAAAAAAGGAAAATGTCTATTTACCTTTAGGGACCAATGCAAATAAACAAGGAAGAATTGCAGGTGGACATATTGCTGGAGAAAACCAGGAGCTTAAAGGGGTGATCGGCACATCCGTATTAAAAGTAATGGACTTATCCGTAGGGTTAACAGGATTAACAGAACGAGAAGCAAAAGAGATGAATTTAAACTATGACACTGTAGTTGTAAAAAGCGCTAATCACGCAGGAAGCTATCCAGGTAGAAAGCGAATAACGATAAAGCTTGTTTATGAAAAAGAATCGATGGTGATATTAGGAGCACAAATGCTTGGTGAAGATGGTGTGGCAAAAAGACTAGATGTTTTTGCAGTAGCTATCGACCAAGGTATGACTACGGAGGAATTAGGCTTTGCGGATTTATGTTACGCACCACCTTTTGCAACAGTTTGGGATGCAGTGCAAGTAGCGGCAAACGCGGCAAAGTAAGTTAAAACCCGAGCACTTTCGCTAAAGGTGAAAGTGCTCGGGTTTTTATTCTCACTAAAAACGGCGAATGAATTCGCCTCTACCGAGTACGGTAGTGGAACTATGGTTGAACGATAGTGGAACAATGGTTTAACGATAGTTTAACTAAGGTTTAACAACTGTTGAACAACTGTTGAACAACTGTTGAACAACTGTTGAACAACCGTTTAACTACGGTTCAACAATGGTTTAACAACTTTCCAACTTTCCACTAAATTGTCATCCTGAGTGTAACGAAGGATCTCGGTTTTGACTTTGACTTTTATAAACAAGGAGTAAGCAAAATATGAATATTTCTGAAGAGGACTATATACAGTATTTAGCAGAGAAATATTATTTTCGTTTTTCAAAACAATTGAAGGGATTATTCAAAGCTGACAAGATACATATAGGCACCAAAAAACCACAACATTTTTTAAAATTAAAAGAAAGTAGTGTTTTTTATTATCCTACTAATCATAAAGAAAAAATAGATAATGTATTTATTGCTTATGCAACGATAAACAAGCCATATATTCTTGATCTTTATTCTGGGAATAGCTTAATAGAATATTTAAATCAACATGGCTATGATATTTTTTTATTTGACTGGGGAATCGTATCAGAGGATCAATATGAAATGTCTATAGAAGATCAAATTTTGTCTCGTCTGTTTGTAGCTATTGAAAAGGTAAAAGAGAAATTGAATATAAAAAAAATAAATCTAATTGGTTATTGTCAGGGTGGCACATATGCTTTAATGCTGGCATCATTATTTCCAGAAAGTTTTAATAAAATAGTTTTATTTAATACTCCAGTAGACTTTACGTATGGTGGAGTATTTCACTGGACTAAATTTATGCCAGAAACATGGTTAGGGTTATTTCCAAACTTTAATTACCATATAGAACTTACGGATGTACCAGACTATCCTTTTGAAAGACTCGTTAATAATATTTTTAAGAATAATAAGACATTAAATTGGTTAAAGCCTGTTAATCGTTGGGAAAATGATGCAGTGCCAATGGCAAGAAATGCACTACATGAGTGGATCATACACTTTTACAAGAAAAACGACTTAATAAATAAAAGATTTTATTTAGATGGTAAAAAGATAGATTTAGAAAAGATTAAGCATCCAGTACTGAGCATAGTGGCAGATAACGATGATATATCCCCAAAAGTTATGTCAGCGCCAATAAAAAGACTAAAAAATGTCAAGGAATTGTGCATCCCTGGAGGGCATCTAAGTACTACCGCAGGATGTTTTGCCAAATATCATTCCTGGCCTGCCGCGGTAAATTGGTTGAAAAGTAATTAGAACCGAGATTCCTCTTAAGTTATGTCATGAATAAATCTAGGAATCTTGATTTTAATTCTTTATATTGGCGAATGAATTCGCTTCTACTACAATACAAGGTCTTACCTTCATCTGTAGCTTCGAATTCATTCGAAGGTTTCGAAACAAACCTCATCTTAAGTCAATTGAAGAATCTCGGTTTTGAATTTACCCTTCCACTTTCCAACTTATTACGATAGTGGAACGATAGTTTAACAATGGTTTAACTATGGTTTAACAATCGTTTAACTATGGTTTAACAACTGTCCAACTAACAAGTCATCCTGAGTGTAACGAAGGATCTCGTTTTTGTTTCTTCTTTTTCTTTCCACTTTCCACTTTCCAACTTTCCAACTTTCCAACTTTAAGTCATTTTGCGAATGAATTCGCCTCTACCGATTACGGTAGTGGAACAATGGTTGAACGATAGTGGAACAATGGTTGAACAATGGTTGAACAACTGCTCAACTATTGTTAAAACTAGACGAACTGATATGTTCAACGTAGTGAAGTATCTGGTTTCAAGGTTTGCGAATTTCCTAACCAACTAACCAACTGTCCAACTGTCCAACTGTCTAACTTTCCAACTTTCCGTCATTTTGCGAATGAATTCGCCGCTACTATAATACAAATTATTACCCTTCATCTGTAGCTTCGAATTCATTCGAAGGTTTCGTAAAAGCAGGAGAAACATCAATAAATGTCAAATTTACTTTATAAATTATTAGAATATTTCATAAATACTAACAATATCTATTGACAAATTCAGTAAGAAAAGGTATTATGCTTGAAAGTGCTTTTTCAATTCACCACTTTAATTAGATAAAGCGAAAGGCGGGACGTTATGGTATCAAAAAGAGTATTATTACCGGAAGGGGTACAAGATTTACTAATTGATGACTGTGTATACAGAAGATATATAGAGGATAAATTGATGGCCCATTTTAGCAGTATGGGCTATATGGAAGTAAGCAGCCCCACCCTTGAGTATTATGATATCTTTTCTTTTGATGATCAAGATGCTAGTGGGGATCAAATGTTTAAATTGATTGACACCAACGGGAGATTATTAGTTTTAAGACCGGATTGCACCATTCCTATAGCTAGAATGGTCGGAACAAAAATGAAGGATTTTATCTATCCCTTAAAGCTTTCTTATGTACAAAATGTTTTTCGTATAGATGAGGAACAGGCGGGTAAAAAACGGGAGTTTAGACAAGCTGGGGTAGAGATTTTTGGGGTATCATCCTATAAAGCAGATGTCGAGATTATTGTAACGGCAATCGAAAACCTAAAGCATCTAGGAGTAGAAGATGTACAAATTGATATCGGACAGGTAAAAATTCTTAAAGAGGTTTTTGAAAATATACAAATTACTGAAGAACAAAAAGAAAAACTGATAGGGTTTATAGAAAATAAAAACTTCGTTGAAATTGGCGACTATATTGAAAGTCTAGATGTAGCACCAAATATGGCTAAAATTTTAAAAGAAATACCCCGCTTATTTGGTAGTCCAGAGGAAGTATTACAATCTTTAGAGGAGTTACCTTTAACGGAAGCCATGAAAGTGGCAAAAGAGGAGCTGGCACAAATTTGCAGGGCTATTGACGATATTGGCTTAGGAGACTATATCTCAATAGACTTAGGAATGGTAGCTCGTTTAGAGTATTATACAGGAATTATTTTTAAAGGTTTTACAAAATCCTTAGGAGTCGTGCTTTTGAGTGGTGGTCGTTATAATCAGCTTATGGAGAACTTTGGCCTTAACTGCCCGGCAACAGGATTTGCTTTTGTGATTAACAAAATAACAAAAGCCCTTAAGCTTCAAGAAAAGCTTAATATGGCTTTTAGAACGCATTACTTAGTGATTGACCGTGGAAATATTAATAAAAAGCATCTAGAAGAAATTAAACGCATGAGAGAACAGGGGTGCATTGTGGAGATTTCACTGTTAGATAAAAAAGAAGAAATCGAAGCCTACGGAAAAAGAAGAAAAGTAGACATTATAATAGAGGCAGAACAGCTGGAGGATTTGGTTTAGATAGGGGGATATATTTATGGAAAAAGTAAAAATTGCAGTTGCAAAAGGTCGTTTGGCTGATTATGCAATAAATTTGCTACATGAATCCGGTTTAGATTGTAGTGAATTACAAAAGCCTTCTAGAAAGCTGGTATTTGAAATACCTGAGGAAGGGCTAGAAATCATTTTATTAAAGGCTGCTGACGTACCTACTTATGTAGAACATGGGGTTGTAGATGTTGGTATAGTGGGTAAAGATACTTTGTTAGAAGCGGATAAACAGCTGTATGAGGTTTTGGATTTAAAATTTGGGAAGTGTAAGTTTGCTGTGGCAGGTAAGGTGGACTTACCTTATAACAAAATGAAGCACTTGACCGTTGCTTCAAAATATACAAATGTAACAAAAAAGTTTTTCGCAGAAAAAGGGCAGTCTGTAGAAGTAATCAAACAAGAAGGATCTGTTGAGTTAGCACCAATTATGGGTTTAGCAGATGTAATTGTTGATATAGTGGAAACAGGAAAAACCTTAAAAGAAAATGGACTAATTGTACTAGAGGATGTTGCACAAATTAGTGCAAGGTTAGTCGTTAATAAAGTAAGTTTTAAAACGAAAAAGAAAAAAGTTACAGCATTGATTGAAAGAATATCTAAGGAGATAGACAAGGGGGAGAAATAAATGATTGATATATTAAATTTGCAGGATTCGGAAAAGACATCTTTATTTGAGGAGTTGAGTTCCAGAAGCTCTGTTGATTTTAGTGAATATAATGATGGGGTTCAAAATATTCTTGATCAGGTTAAACAAGAAGGAGATAAAGCTTTAATTAGTTTAACGAAAAAATTTGATGGTGTAGACTTATCGAAGACAGGGTTAAAAGTAACGCCAGAAGAGATTGAAAAAGCTTATGAGCAAGTTGATCAGGAATACATAGACGCAATTAAACTAGCGATTGAAAATATAAAAAATTATCATATGAAACAAAAACAAAATTCTTGGTTTACATCGGATGATCCGAATATTTTGTTGGGTCAAAAAGTTACACCAGTGAGTAGTGCGGGAATTTATGTTCCTGGGGGAACAGCACCTTACCCTTCATCTGTTCTAATGAATGCAATTCCAGCTATTGTGGCTGGGGTTAAAAAGATTGTAATGACGACGCCACCTTCAAAAGACGGTGGTGTGAATGTGGGTATTTTAGTGGCTGCTAAAGAAGCCGGTGTAGATGAAATCTATAAAGTAGGTGGTGCCCAAGCAGTAGGAGCTTTAGCCTTTGGTACAGAAACGATTCCTAATGTTAACAAAATTGTAGGACCAGGAAATATATATGTAGCTACGGCAAAAAGGTTAGTTTACGGATACGTGGATATTGATATGATTGCTGGACCAAGTGAAATATTAATTCTTGCGGATGAAACCGCTAAGGCAACTTTTGTAGCAGCGGATATGCTTTCTCAAGCAGAGCATGATGAACTTGCTTCTTCTATTTTAATTACAACGAGTGAAGCCTTGGCAAAAACCGTACAATTAGAACTTCAAAGGCAAACATCTTTATTAGAAAGACAAGACATTGTTAAAAAATCCTTGAAAAACTTTGGGAAAATTATTGTGACCGATACAATGGATGAAGCAATTAAGCTATCGGATGAAATTGCACCGGAGCATTTAGAAGTATGTGTTAAAAACCCTTTTGAACTACTAAACAAAATACAAAATGCTGGAGCTATTTTCTTAGGAGATTACGCACCAGAACCTTTAGGAGATTATGTTGCAGGACCAAACCACGTATTACCAACTAGTGGAACTGCTAAGTTCTATTCACCCCTATCTGTTGACGATTTTGTAAAAAAATCAAGTGTTATTTATTATAGTAAAGCGGCTTTAAGTGGCGTGAAAGATGCGGCAATGAAGATGGCAGAACAAGAAGGGTTAACGGCACACAGAAACTCCATTAAAGTGAGGTTTGAATAATGATAGAAGGGCTTTTAAAGAAAAGTGTAAGAGACTTAGTGCCTTACACGCCGAAAAACTATGTAGTAGATATTAAGCTAGATGCAAATGAAAATAACCATGTTGCTTTGCAACTGAATGATAAAATTGCTGAAGCGCTTAAGGGTGTAAAGATCAATCATTATCCAGATAGTGATTCAACAGTGGTTAGACAGATGATCGCTGATGATTTTAATATTAATATTAATCAAGTGATTTTAGGCTGTGGATCTGATCAGATTATTACACTCATTATTAATGCATTTATCGATCCGGAGGATAAGATTCTCATTCATACGCCCACCTTTGATATGTACCGAATTACAAATAAAATTGCCGGGGGCAAAACCCTTGAGGTGCCTTTGGGTAACGATTTTGAATTTGACTGTAAAAATTTTATTAATGTGATGGAAAAAGAGCAACCAAAAATTGTTTTTATGACAAATCCGAATAATCCTACTGGGGGCGTAATTGCAAAGGAAGACATTATAGAAATTACAAAAAAGGCAAAAGGCATTGTTGTAGTAGATGAAGCGTACATGGAATTTTTCAATGAAAGTGCAGTGGATTTGGTAGATAAGTATCCAAATTTAATGGTATTAAGAACCCTTTCAAAGGCCTTTGGATTAGCAGGAGCGAGAATAGGATATTCTATTGCATCTGAAGTGCTTACGAAAGCTGTTAATCGTGTAAAGCCACCTTATAATGTCAGTAGCATTGATCAGGTGGCGGCTAAGGTATGCTTAGAAAACAAAAGCTGGGCTATGGAGATTATTGATGACATTATTAAAGAACGGGAAGTTGTTTCTGAGGCATTAAAAGCACTTGGTCTTAAAGTTTTCGACAGTGAGGCAAACTTTATTTTATTCAAGATGGAGAATGCAAAAGGCTTATATGAATATCTTTTGGAGAACAAAATATTGATTCGATACTTTGGTGAAACAGGACCTTTGGCTGGATGCCTGAGAATGTCCATCGGAACGCCGGAGGAAAATAAAAAGGTACTTCGATTGATTGGGGAGTTTTTGTAGAGGATAAGTCGGGTTTTGATTGTATAAGGGGATTCGTTTGAGTTGTGGTTGTCATCCTGAGTGTAACGAAGGATCTCGGGTTTGACTTTTATTATAGGCATAAAACCCGAGATTCTTCACTTCGTTCATAAGCAGATGACCAAAAAGAAGTTTTGTGTCAGTCGCTAACACAGAGAGGAATGACAAAATACTAGTGCTAGTTTGTGGTTGTAGCGACGAATTCATTCGCCGATATTTATCATATTTAGCACAAAAAAGGAGGGATTATATGGCGCGTTATTGTGAAGAAAAAAGAAAAACTGCTGAAACAGAAGTTTTGGTTAATATTAACTTAGATGGTTCAGGAGAAACAAACATTAATACGGGTATTGGATTTTTTGATCATATGTTGACTCAAATCGGTAAGCATGGTTTTTTTGATTTAAATGTTGAGGCAACCGGGGATTTAGAGGTTGACTTTCATCACACGGTGGAAGATGTAGGGATTGTATTAGGTAAAGCCTTTGCTAAGGCCTTGGGGGATAAAAAAGGCATAAAGCGTTATGCTACGGTTTTTACACCTATGGATGAATCCTTATCTATGGTGTCTGTGGATATAAGTGGACGACCTTATTTGCATTTTGATGTGGCCTACATTGCCCATACTACGGGAAATTTTGAGGTGCAATTGGTTGAAGAGTTTTTTAGAGCCTTTGCTTTTAATAGTGGAATGACGCTGCATATTAAAAATATGTACGGTAAAAATGATCATCATATAATTGAAAGTATCTTTAAAGCTTTTGGTCGGGTGTTAGATGAGGCAACAGGGATTGACAAGCGGATTAAAGGAGTCATGTCAACCAAGGGTGCCTTATAGTCATTGAGGAGGCAGTAATATGATTGCTATTGTGAATTATGGTATGGGGAACTTAAGGAGTGTTCAAAAAGCCTTTGAGACTGTAGGTTTGGAGGCTGTAGTGACCCATGATCCTGAGGTGTTGAAAGCGTCTGAAGGCATTGTGATACCAGGAGTAGGTGCTTTTTATGACGCAATGGAAAATATAAAAACATTAAATTTAGAGGAAAGTATTTTAGAAGAAGTAAGTAAAGGAAAACCTTTTCTTGGCATCTGTCTTGGTATGCAAATTTTATTTGATCATGGTTACGAAGTGGAGAAGTGTCAAGGACTAGGATTAGTTGAAGGGGACATTGTTAAAATTCCCGAGGGAAGAAAAGTTCCTCACATGGGATGGAACCAGCTAAATATAAATCAGGAAAGTGCTATTTTAAAAGGGATTACACCAGGAACGAATTTTTATTTTGTTCATTCTTATTATGCAAAGTGTCATCAAGATGTGGTGGTTGCATCTACAGATTACAAAATGGATATTCCAGCAATTGTACAAAAAGATAATGTATGGGGAATACAATTTCATCCTGAAAAGAGTGGAAAATCAGGATTAAAGATTTTAAAGAATTTTGGGGAGTTGATTTAGTGTTAGTATATCCAGCAATAGATATTAAAGATGGGAAATGTGTAAGGCTGACCCAGGGGAAAAAGGATGAGGAAACGATTTACTTTGAAAAACCTGAGGATGTGGCTCAGCAGTGGGAAAGTAAAGGGGCAAAAATTTTACATGTAGTTGATTTGGATGGAGCTTTTGATGGTGTATCAAAAAACTTACCAGTGATAAAAAAGATTGTTGACGCTGTAAATATTCCAATTCAGGTTGGTGGTGGTATACGAAGCTTAGCATCCATTAAAGGTTTATTAGATGTAGGAGTAAGCAAGGTGATTCTTGGAACAAAAGCACTACAAGATAAAGAGATGTTAAAAGAGGCAGTTAATTTATACAAAGATAAAATCGTTGTATCTATTGATGCCCATAACGGATTTGTTGCAGTAGATGGCTGGGTTAAAACTAGTGAGGTATCCGCAGTTGAGTTTGCAAAGGAAGTTCAGGAAATTGGGGTTAAAACCATTGTTTATACGGATATAGCAAGAGATGGGATGATGAAAGGACCAAATTTCGAATCCATTGCGCATTTAAAGAAACAAGTAGATATAGATATTATTGCTTCTGGTGGGGTGTCCTGTCCGGAGGACCTAACGAAGTTAAAAGAGATAGATGTTGCTGGTGCCATTGTTGGAAAAGCATTATACGAGGGTAAAGTAGATCTAGAAAAGCTGGAGGTGATCTAGGTGCTAACGAAAAGAATTATTCCATGTTTAGATGTAAACAAAGGACGGGTTGTAAAAGGTGTAAATTTTGTAAACCTGGTGGATGCTGGGGATCCTGTAGAGATTGCTAAGGCCTATAATGAAGCTGGGGCAGATGAATTAGTATTTCTTGATATAACCGCTTCAAATGAAGAAAGGGATATTATAATGGATGTTGTTACAAAAACAGCGGAACAAGTATTTATTCCCCTAACCGTTGGTGGAGGCATAAGAAGTGTAGATGATTTTCGTCGCGTACTAAAGGCCGGTGCAGACAAAGTCTCTATTAACTCTGCGGCAGTAAGTAATCCTGAAATTATTAGGGATTGTGCAAAGCTTTTTGGTACCCAAGCAGTGGTGATTGCTATTGATGTAAAGCGTCAAGAGGATGGGAGCTACCATGTATATGTGAAAGGTGGTAGAGAAGACACAGGCTTAGAGGCTGTATCTTGGGCGAAAAAGGTGGCTGATTTAGGTGCTGGTGAGATTCTTTTAACAAGTATGGATAGAGACGGCACAAAGGCTGGTTATGATTTAGAGATTACAAAATTGATTAGCGAAGCAGTTAATATTCCTGTCATTGCTTCTGGTGGTGCTGGTAAAAAAGAAGACTTTTTAGAAGCATTTACAAAAGGAAAAGCAGATGCTGCTTTAGCGGCTTCATTATTTCATTTTAAAGAGATTGGCATTAACGAGCTAAAGGATTATTTAAAGGAAAATGATATAGAAATAAGAAAGTAGGTGCCGGGGAATGGACGTAAAAATAGAAGAAATTCAATTTAATCGTGATGGACTAGTACCAGCGATTGTACAAGAATCAAAGACAAAAGAAGTACTTATGTTGGCTTATATGAATGAAGCTTCCTTAAGAAAAACCATAGAGACGAAAAAAACATGGTTTTGGAGTAGAAGTCGAGGCCAACTTTGGAATAAGGGAGAGTCATCTGGACATTTTCAGCACGTCAAAAGCATTAAATATGACTGTGATGGGGATACACTTTTGGTTGAGGTAGACCAAGTAGGGGTTGCCTGTCATACTGGAGAAAAAAATTGTTTTTTTAAAGATTTGATGAAGGCAGATGAAGAGAAAAATATTGATATAACGATTTTAGAAAAAGTGTACAACGTAATAAAAGATAGAAAAGAAAACCCAAAAGAAGGGTCTTACACAAATTATCTTTTTGAAAAAGGAATTGATAAGATTCTCAAAAAAGTAGGGGAAGAAAATGCAGAAGTGATTATAGCCGCAAAAAACCCTGAAAAAGAAGAGTTAGTTTATGAGGCATCGGATTTAATGTATCATTTATTTGTATTATTAAATGAGCGTGAAATACCACTAGAAGAAATTTATAAAGAGTTAGCTAAGCGAACAAAGTAAGGTAAATAGAAGAAGGAAAAGCTACTGGAAAGTAGAAAGTTGGAAAGTTGGAAAGTTGGAAAGTGGAAAGACAAAACCAAGGTTCTTCATCGCTTATTAACGATAATGAAGAACCTTGGTTTATTTTAATTTTTAAAAAAGTTGTAGAGGCCAATTCATTCGCCGAATGGTGGAAAGTTGGAAAGTGGAAAAAGTTTTAACAATTGTTAAACCGTAGTTAAACGGTTGTTCAACCATTGTTTAACCATTGCTTGACGATCGTTCTACTTAAACCATTGTTTAACTATTGATCCACTATCGTAATCGGTAGAGGCGAATTCATTCGCAGAACGGCGGAAAGTTGGACAGTAGAAAGTTGGAAAGGTAAAGTCAAAAGCGAGATTCTGTACTGCACTTCTGAGAAGCTTTCTACAAGAAATCTTCAAATGAATTCGAAGCTATTCTCAGAATAGCAGGATGATGGAAATGGGGAAGTCATGCTGAACTACGGTGAAGCATCTCGGTTTTGACTTTAAATTGAATAGTTTCATCATACATAAAAAGGAGCACCTATTTTCATATAGGTACTCCTTTTTAATATATTTTTGTATTCTAAATCCTATGCGTCAGCTTCGCTTTCTTCTTGTTCTGGTGTTTTCTTTTCGCTTTTAGCTAATCCAAATACAACAAGGACAATAGCCATGAAAGCGATAGTAAGAACGTTACCTAAAGTAATAACAGGTGCGAAAGCTACTTGATCTTTAAATGTATCAACTAAACCTGCAACCATAACAACTGCGATAGCAACTGGTACTACGTATTTAATGAATACGTCAAACCACGTACCTAGAACAATAGCAGATTTGTTTCTGTTTGCTTCTTCTCTTGTTCTTTTAGCAGTCCAAACATATCCTGCAAATATTGCAGTTAATAAACCACCAAATGGTAGTAAAATACTTTCTTGAACAAAGTCTAAGAAGTCAAAGAAGTTAAAGCCGATGATTGAAAAATCAGCCCATCTTCCGTTAGAAAGACTTGCAGGGATACCAAGTAAAAAGATAAGTGAACCAATTACTAATGATGCTTTTCTTCTTGACCAACCTTTTTCATCGATTACCCATGCTACAACAACCTCTAATAAAGAGATCGCGGATGTAACTGCAGCAACAGAAAGTAATAAGAAAAATGCACCACCAAATAAAAGACCTAAAGGCATTTCTGCAAATACTGCTGGTAGTGTAATAAATGCTAATCCAGCACCAGCATCTGCTTCAAATCCTAAAGCAAAAACTGCTGGGAAAATAGCTAAACCTGCAATGATAGCAACACCTGTATCTAAACCAACAACCCATCCAGCGTTGTCATTGATGTTTTCTTTGTCACTTAAGTAACTTCCATATGTGATCATACATCCCATACCTAAACTAAGGGTAAAGAACGCTTGCCCAACAGCACTTAGTAAGGATTGAGCAGTTATTTGACTAAAGTCAGGGTTTAGGTAATATGCAATACCTTCTCCAGCGCCTTCTAGTGTTACAGATCTGAAAACAAGTAGTACAAGTAAAACAAATAAAGCTGGCATTAAAACCTTAACTGTTCTTTCAATACCTTTTACAACACCAGCGCCAATAATTCCTAAGGTAATAGCCATAAATGCAAAGTGCCATAATAGTGGTGACCAGTCGCTGCTAATATGACCAACAAAAGTGTCAGCAAAATCTGTACCTGCGCCTAGTCCTCCGGTTACTGTTTTAAAGAAGTAAGATAATGACCAACCTCCAACAACGGAGTAGAAAGAAAGAATAACAAATCCTGCGATAACACCAAGGGATCCTGCAATCCACCAAGGTGTTTTTGGAGCTAACTGTTTAAATGCACCAATTGCATTCTTATGTGTTTTTTGACCAAGGGTCATTTCAGTAACCATCATAGGATAACCAATAAGAGCGATTATAAATAAATAAATAATTACAAAAGCAGCCCCACCATTCTCTCCTACGACGTATGGGAATCTCCAAATGTTTCCAAGTCCAACGGCTGAACCAGCAGCAGCTAGAATGAAAGCAATTTTAGAACCCCACTGTTCTCTTTGCTTTGTTTCATTCAAGTTCATACAATGTACCTCCTTTTTAATTTTTGCAAACTAAATTGAATAGGATAAAAATATATTTAAAGTATATTTTTAAGTAAAACAAAATAGCCACATAAATGTGAATTTTTAGAAAATTCAATATATATTTTTATATACTTAAATATTATATACGGATAATGATTATTATGCAAGATAATTTTTTTACAAAAGTCGTATTTTGTCATTTTTTCTAGATGGGATTGAAAAAATCAAATAAAATAGAAGATTGATTTTAAATTGTATTAATTTACATCAATTATTTTTTAGTTAATTGTCTTACACCTTTATGCCATTTCCGTAAAGATTATTGTTATAAATATTCCTAGTTTATTTTAAATATGATACAAATTTATGTATTGAAGGTTAAAAAAAATAAGGGTGTGCATGGAAGCACACCCTTAAAAACATATTCTAAACGTTATCTGCTTCTTCTAACTCCGAAGTCTGTTGTTTTTTCTCATGTTTTGAAATGCCATGTATAACTAGTACAACAACCATAAAGACAATAGTAAGTACATTTCCCAATGTAATCACTGGTACGAAGTCTACGCTATCCTTAAAGATATCAACTAATCCAGCAATCATAACAACTGCAATTGCAATTGGGGATACGTATTTTATTAATATATCAAACCATTTTCCAAGTACAATATTTGATTTATTTTTATTTGCTGCTTCTCTTGTTCTTTTAGCTGTCCATACATAACCTGCAAATATTGCTGTTAACAGACCTGCTAAAGGTAATAGAATTGCTTCTTGGAAGAAGTCTAAAAAGTCAAAGAAGTTAAATCCAAGCATTGTAAAGTCTGCCCATCTACCATTTGAAAGACTGGCTGGTACTCCAAGTAAAAATATAAGTGTTCCTATTACTAATGATGCTTTTCTTCTTGACCAGCCCTTTTCGTCAATTACCCAAGAAACAACAACTTCAAGTAATGAGATCGCGGAAGTAACAGCTGCAACGGATAATAGAAGGAAGAAAGCACCTCCGAAAACAGCGCCTAAAGGCATTTCTGCAAATACTGCTGGAAGTGTTATGAATGCTAAACCTGCTCCAGCATCTGGTGTGCCACCTAAAGCAAATACCGCTGGGAATATAGCTAAACCAGCTAGCAATGCAACACCTGTGTCAAGACCTAAAACCCAACCAGCATTGTCATTAATATTTTCTTCGTCGCTTAAGTAACTACCATAAGTGATCATGGCTCCCATACCTAAACTTAAAGTAAAGAATGCTTGTCCTACTGCTGTTAAAATGGACTGTGCAGTTATTTGACTAAAATCAGGGCTTAGGTAGTAGTTGATTCCTGCCCCTGCACCTTCAAGTGTTACTGATCTAAAAACAAGTAATACAAGCAGTACGAATAATGCAGGCATTAAAACCTTAACCGTTCTTTCAATTCCTTTAACAACTCCGGCAGCGATAATACCTAACGTTAATCCCATAAATATAAAGTGCCATAGCAATGGACCCCAATCACTAGTAATGTGACCGATAAAAGTATCTGCAAAATCTGTTCCTGTTCCCAATGAACCAGTAATTGTTTTAAAGAAGTAGGATAAAGACCAACCACCAACAACTGAATAGAAGGAAAGGATAACAAATGCAGCAATAACGCCAAGTGCTCCTGGTATCCACCAAGGTGTGTTTGGTGCTAATGCCTTAAATGCGCCAATAGGATTTTTGTGATGTTTTTGTCCAATAGTCATTTCTGTAACCATCATTGGATATCCAATTAGTGCAATAATAAATAAGTAAATAATAACAAATGCGGCCCCTCCGTTTTCGCCAACTACATAAGGGAAACGCCATATGTTTCCTAGACCAACAGCTGAACCAGCAGCCGCTAGTATGAAAGCAAGTTTAGATCCCCATTGCTCCCTTTTTTTTGTTTCGTTTAAGTTCATGATGTACCTCCTTAAGGTGATATTTTTTACAAAACAATTTAAAATCCAATAAGTATGAAACATCGGACAAATTTGAATGTTTTGAAAATTTAAATTAAAGACGTTCTCATTATAAACGTACCCGGGGTATTTTGCAAGGAAAAAGTCGAAATTTGTTTTTTGGTAAAAATTAATATTACTTAATAAAAAAAATTGAACCCATACAGATGTATAAATATACGATCATTCATTTTAGGTTGAGACAATTAAACTAGTATAGAGCTTAAGTAAGAAAATTTAGTTATTAAATTGTATAGTTATTCTATACAATTTAATAAAGTAATCGCAAAATTGAAACAAACAAAAAATCTTTAATTGAAAAATAAAGTTACTTTTATATAGTGATATTAAACATTTGACTAAGTTAGTCCCAATTAAATAATCCTTTATGGGTAAAAAAAGAGGAAATTGGGAATATACATACAATAGTATTAAATAGCATATAGAAAACCATTAAAGGTTTTAATCATTTATTTAAAGGAGTGAGCATGATGGAACTGTATATAGACACGGCCAATATAGACGAAATAAGGGAAGTTGCAAGCTGGGGAATTTTATCAGGAGTAACAACAAACCCTTCTTTAATTGCTAAAGAAGGAAGGGATCTGAAACAGGTTATTAAAGAGATTACTACAATTGTAAAAGGTCCTGTTAGTGCGGAAGGAATTGCCCAAGAAGCAGAAGAGATGATCAAGGAAGGCAGGGAACTAGCCACCATTCATGAAAATGTTGTTGTTAAAATTCCAATGACAGAAGAAGGATTAAAAGCTGTCTCTAAGCTTAATGAATTAGGGATTAAAACAAATGTGACCTTGGTGTTTTCTGCAAACCAAGCCTTGCTGGCAGCAAGGGCTGGCGCAACATATGTTAGTCCATTTTTAGGTAGGATGGATGATATGGGTCAAAATGGGGTGTATTTAATAGAAGAGATTGTTGATATATTTAATATTCACGGCATTAACACTAAGATAATTGCCGCTAGTATCCGTCACACTTCTCACATGACTGATGCAGCAAAGGCTGGTGCCCATATTTCAACTATTCCATACAGTGTATTTAAACAAGGTGTAAAACACCCACTAACAGATATAGGCATAGAGAAATTTCTCAAAGATTGGAATTCGGCTCATTGACACCTTGTACTAAGTTGCATATACTATAGTAAGATAAAAAACAATAGGATGAAGAATGAGGAGGAATTGGGTTGGATCGTAATTTAGCAATTGACTTAGTAAGGGTTACAGAAACTGCTTCTTTGGGTGCAGCTAAGCACTTAGGTAGAGGAAATAAAATCGCAGCGGATCAAGCTGGGGTTGATGGTATGCGTAAAATGTTCGATACTTTAGATATAGAGGGTGTTGTCGTAATTGGTGAAGGTGAGATGGACGAAGCACCTATGCTTTATATTGGCGAAGTTGTAGGAGCAAAAGGTGAAGGATCAACAAAAGTAGACATCGCTGTAGACCCAGTTGAAGGGACTAATGCCGTAGCTAAAGGAACACCTAATGCGATTGCAGTAGTGGCAATGGCGCCAAGAGGATGTTTATTAAATGCACCTGACATGTATATGGATAAAATAGCCGTTGGACCAAAAGCAGCAGGACGAGTACATATAAATCATTCAGTTACTGAAAACTTAAAAGCAACTGCAGAGGCCTTAGGTAAAAGTATTGATGATTTAACGGTTACTATATTAGATCGACCAAGACATGAAGCAACAATAAGAGAGTGTAGAGAGGCTGGAGCTAGAATTAAGCTATTTAGTGACGGAGACGTAGCAACTGCTTTAGCAACATGCTTTGACCATACTGGCATTGATATTATGCTTGGTATTGGAGGGGCTCCAGAAGGGGTAATCGCAGCAGCTGCAATGAAGTGTATGGGTGGCGATTTCCAAGGGAAACTAGTGCCATTTACAGATGAGGAAAGAGAAAGATGTATAAAAATGGGAGTAGATGTTAATAAAGTCCTATATATGAACGACTTAGTTAAAGGCGATGAAGCGTACTTTGCTGCTACAGGAATCTCTGATGGGGATTTATTAAAAGGTGTTGTATATACAGGAAATGGCACTGCTAGAACTCACTCTTTAGTGATGCGTTCAGAGACGGGAACCATTCGATTTATAGAGGCAATTCATAAGTTAAACAAAAAACCTGAGTATGCATATTAATTTAAATAATATAAGGACAAAGGCTACTTTGTCCTTATAAATCCAGGGGGTGCTGGTTTGGATTTAACCGATATTGAAAGTAAAAAGCTACAAGAAATAAGGGACATCGCAAAAGAGATGGGGATCAAGAACATTGGTCGGTACAAAAAAGCTGAACTCATTGAACAGATTTCCCAGGAGGATAAAAAAATGAACCAACAGAAGCAGGTATTACCTCAACGATTGACAGATGAGTTGCCTCAAAGTGGGGAAGTAGAGATTGTTGAAGGGATATTGGAAATCCATCAAGATGGATATGGTTTTCTAAGGCGACAAAATTATCTATCCAGCGAAAATGATATTTATATTTCGCCTTCACAAATTCGCAAGTTTAATATGCGTACCGGTGATAAAATAACAGGGATTACACGTCCACCAAAAAGTGGTGAAAAATTTAAAGCTCTTCTTTATGTAAAGAAAATCAATGATCAAAGTCCAGAATCCGCCATTCGCAGACCAAACTTTGAAGACCTTACCCCGATATATCCCAAGGAAAGAATTAATTTAGAAAAAAGTGCTACCGACTTAGCTCCCCGATTGATTGACTTAATTGCACCAATCGGAAAAGGGCAAAGGGGTGTTATTGTTGCGCCACCGAAAGCTGGTAAAACAATTTTAATGAAGAAGATTGCAAACAGTGTAGCAGAAAATTATCCCGATGTAGAAATTTTAGTGTTATTGATTGACGAAAGACCAGAAGAAGTTACAGATATGCAAAGGTCCATTAATGGAGAAGTGATTTACTCTACCTTTGATGAGTTGCCAAGTCACCATATTAAAGTAGCTGAAATGGTTTTAAATCGAGCACAAAGGTTAGTGGAACATGGTAAAGATGTATTTATTTTATTGGATTCTATTACTAGGCTAGCAAGGGCGTACAACCTTACGATCCCGACTTCAGGACGAACATTATCTGGGGGATTAGACCCAGCAGCACTGCATAAGCCTAAACGATTTTTCGGTGCAGCCCGTAACCTAGAAGAGGGTGGTAGCTTGACCATAATTGCCACAGCTCTTGTGGAAACAGGCAGTCGTATGGATGATGTTATCTTTGAGGAGTTTAAAGGTACTGGAAATATGGAACTACATTTAGATAGAAAGCTATCTGAAAAGAGAATATTCCCAGCAGTAGATATTAATAAATCTGGTACTAGAAGAGAAGAGTTATTATTGAGTCAGACAGAAATGGAAGCGGTACTTAATATTCGTAGAGCACTAGGTAACTTCCCTGTACAAGAGATAACGGAGAAAATTATCAATATGCTTATGAAGAGTAAGAAAAATACAGAATTGATAGAGATGATCAGAAAAACAATATAACAAATAATTTGTTGTGTTAATCTTTCAATTAAGATATAGTAGATAATAGCGTTACTATTACATTATGTTGCTCAGAAGATATAATCTTTAAATTCTGTTGCAAGGCTATATGCCTTATGCTATAATGTAGTAGTTAAATTTGAATATGCCTTATTTTAATATAGAGCTTTTCATAGAAAGAGGTGAATAGTGTGAAAGAAGGAATCCATCCAAATTACAAAGAAGTAGAAGTACATTGTGCTTGTGGAAACAGTTTCAAAACTGGTTCAACAAATGATGAAATCAGAGTAGAAATCTGTTCAGAATGTCATCCATTCTATACTGGTAAACAAAAGAGTATGGAAAAAGGTGGACGTGTTGAGAAATTCAAAAAGAAATTCAATATGTAAGGTTAGAAATTATTTTCTAACCTTTTTATTTGCTTTGTAAAAATAAAGTTGCATCCAAATATGTATTATTAAACACATAGACTGTTGGAAATTTTCAGCGGTCTAAAGTTTTCTTAGGGGGAGAAGAGAATATGGTTGACATAATGGAGTATTCTCAAATTGGAAGCATAGAAATGATTGTTGGGCCAATGTATGCTGGAAAGAGTGAAGAGTTGCTTAGAAGGGTAAATCGAGCGAAAATTGCAGGACTAAAAGTATTGCTTTTTAAACCTGGAATTGATGATCGATATACATTGGATAGTGTTGCATGCCACAGTGGTAAAACAATGAAATGTGTCCCTGTTGAATCTGCTAAGGAAGTTAGAGAATACATAAAAGACGCAGCCTACGATGTGCTTGCAATAGATGAAGTACAATTTTTAGGTGAAGATATAATTGAAGTCTGTAAGGAAGCTGCTGATAGCGGTAAGCGAGTAATTTGTTCAGGATTAGACATGGATTTTAAAGGGGGAGCTTTTCAAATTGTCCCCGAAATAATGGCCATAGCAGAGCAGGTGACGAAGTTAACAGCTATATGTATGGTGTGTAAAAAACCAGCAACGAGGACTCAACGACTTGTAAATGGACAACCTGCTAAATATAGTGATCCAATTATTATGGTAGGAGCAGAAGAAAGTTACGAGGCTAGATGTCGTAGATGTCATGAGGTAAGAGTGTAAATTTTAATATATCCTTGCTTAGACTCAGTATTTATCTGTGAAGATTAAAACGAAATCTAATCAATTCATTTAGACTAGGATTTATAAATTCTATGTCTATTTTTTTTGAAAAAACACAAACTAAAAAAAAGTCTCTTTAAAAAATAAGATAAATGCATAATTTAATTTAGTGGGAGGGACCTCAGATAGAATTATGCAATTTACTTAGTCATATTAAAGAGTGGTTGGAGTGTTGTGTATTGAATTGGAATAGTTTTATAAGAATAATTTTATTAGTTTTGACTATTCTGGTGTCAGCTTTTTTTTCCGCCTCGGAAACTGCATTAATGGCAATTAGCAAAATTAGATTAAGAAATTTAGCCTATGAAAAAGATAAAAAAGCTGCTTTAGTAGTAAAGTTACTAAAAGAACCTAATAGACTCTTAAGTACAATCTTGATAGGAAATAATATTGTTAATATTGCTGGTGCTGCTATTGCGACTTCTTTAGCAATTGATCTGTATGGAGAAAAGGGAGTGCTTGTTGCGACCTTAGCAATGACAATATTAGTATTGGTATTTGCAGAGATAACCCCTAAATCATGGGCTGTACAAAGTGCGGAAAAGGTAGCTTTTAAAATTATTAACCCAATGAATATTATCGTTAAAGGGTTAAATCCAATTGTTGATATTTTTAATATATTTACAAGAATGCTAATGAAAACTATGGGCATTAAAAAGCAAGCTGAGTCCCCTTTTATAACTGAGGATGAATTAAGAACTGTCGTTACCATGAGTCAAGAAGAGGGTATACTTGAAATTCATGAAAAGGAAATGATTCATAAAGTATTTGAGTTTGGAGACATGAAAATAAAGGATGTTATGGTTCAGAGAACTGAGATTAGAGCTGTTGATATAGATGAACCTATTGTAGAAATTTTTGAAAAAATTAAAAACAAAAGGTTTTCTCGATACCCTGTATACAAAGGAGAAATTGATAATATTATTGGAGTACTAAATATAAAGGACTTAATCTTTAGGGAAAATAAAGAAACCTTAGACTTAGAAGCATTCTTGAGAGAACCATTTTACACTTATGAGTACCGAAAAACCGTAGACTTGTTTAAGGACATGAAAAGGAATATGGCCCACATTGCGATTGTGTTAGATGAATATGGTGGAACTGCGGGGATTGTTACTTTAGAGGACTTAATTGAAGAAATTGTTGGAGAAATTAAAGATGAGTATGATGAAAGTGAAGCTGAAGTACAAAAAATATCAGAAGAGGAATATATAGTAAAGGGAAGCGCGAAAATTAGTTTAGTAAACGAAATTGTTGGAATAAACATAGAGTCGGAAAATTTTGATTCTGTTGGTGGGGTTATTATTGGTGAACTATCTAGGTTTCCAAGACAAGGTGAATACATTTCTTTGGATAATATTAAATTAATAGCTGAAGAAACAGAGGGGAAGAAAATAAAAAGAGTAAAAATCCTAAAGACAAAAAAACTATAAAAGAGATGATTTTCAATATATTTTAGAAAATCATCTCTTTTATTTAACAAAGAATCGGAAGTAGCTATACCAATCACTTTTTGACTTTGGTGGTTCAGTATTTTTCATTTAAATTATCAACGCTCCTTTGACTATTTTCTTTAGTGTAATTTTAGAAATCTGAAATAGGGTTTTTGTTATACTTCAAACTATTTTCCAACATATTTTACTACTTGAATTGAAACTGTGATTGGTAGGAAGCTACCGGATTCTTTTGTATTATATATATACCAGGAATAAGCTTGTCTAATCACTTTTTTTATAAAAAAGTTAAATTTTTTTACAATTTAGAATATCTAACCCGATACTTATTGAAAAATGCGGAATGAATAATATAGTTATTACGTTATCCTGTGAGAAAAGGAGGATCCGGACTTAAACTTTTTCTTTCCACTTTACAACTTTCTGTCATACTGAACGTTAGTGAAGTATCTAGGGTTTGCCTTTAAGGTCTTGAGATTCTTCGCCTACAGCTCATAAGCAGATGACCAAAAAGTAGTTTTGTGTCAGTCGCTTACACAGAGAGGAATGACATCAAAAAAGCGAATACAAAGATTACCCTGTATACTTAAGATGATAGAAGCTTGTAATGTAACATCGTAGTTAAGTGGTTAAGTGTAGAGGTGAATTCATTCGCCGGAACTAGTTAGTTAAGAAAACTAAGATTCTCTAATTGTACTCAAGATGACAGTTTGTTAGTAGATAACAAAGCTAAAACCTAAGACAGTCTGTTTAATCATTGGCATAGACATAAAAATTAGGTTATAATAAAAGAAAGTGTTAAAAAGAGAGGAACGATAAAATGGCAAATTCAAATATAAAAAGTGTAGGGGGTCAAGCACTTATTGAAGGGGTTATGATGCGAGGGCCAAAAGATATTGCCATGGCTGTAAGAAAGCCTGACAATGGGATTGAAGTAAAAAAGCAGGCAGTCTCAAATGTAGTGCAACGACACAAAGGATTAAAACTTCCTATTGTTAGAGGTGGATTTGCACTGATTGATTCTATGGTACTAGGGGTGCGATCTCTAATGTACTCTGCTGAAATAGCGGAAGAAGGAATACCGGTAAACGAAGAGCCAGATCGCTTTGAAAGGTTTATGCGTAAAGTTTTTAAAGAAAAAGCAGACGATGTGCTGATTTATTTTTCTGTCTTTATCGCCCTTTCCCTAGCAATACTAATATTTATGGTTAGCCCAACACTAATTTCTGGGGTGTTAACACGGTTCGTTGATCGGGGAATAGTTCTCAGTATGATAGAGGGGATTATAAGGCTGGTTATGTTTATAATATATATCGTAGCAATTTCTAGGTTGGAGGATATACAGCGAGTTTTTCAATACCATGGTGCTGAACATAAAGCGATTTACTGCTATGAGCAAGGGGATGAATTAACCGTTGAAAATGCAAGAAAATATACGACATTACACCCAAGATGTGGTACTAGTTTCTTATTTATCGTAATGATGGTTAGTATCATTGTATTTTCCCTGATTAGCTGGCAAGGTGTGTTTATGCGAGTGGCTTTACGTATAGCTTTACTTCCGCTTGTGGCAGGCATATCCTATGAAGTGATTAAATATGCTGGTAAAAGTCAATCTCCAGTTATGAAACTAGTAAGTTTCCCTGGAATGATGATGCAAAAGCTAACCACAAAGGAGCCGGATGACAGTCAACTTGAGGTTGCCTTAGAAGCTTTAAAAAGTGCATTAGGGGATGATGAGGAAATTCCTTTAGCTTAAATCTTAATATTATTGATTTAATAAACTGAGCTTGAGTTTAACTTAAGCTCAGTTTTGTTTTGTAATCCTAAGTGTAAACGAAGGATTGCGATTTTAACAATGGTTCAACAATGGTTTAACAATGGTTTAACAATGGTTCAACAATCGTTCAACTATGGCTCAACACTGAACGTAAGTGAAGTATCTAGATTTTGACTTTCCTTTCCAACTAACCAACTAACCAACTGTCCAACTTTCCAACTTTCCACTATACTGAACGCCAGTGAAGTATCTCGGGTTTGTCTTGGGGGTCTGAGATTCTTCGCCAAAGCTCATAAGCAGATGACCGAAGAGAAGTTTCGTGTCAGTCGCTTACACAGAGAGGAATGACAACCATGAAAGATAACCTGATATTCATAGTAAAATCTATATAGTTGGTACTTGTCATACTGAACGCCAGTGAAGTATCTCGTTTTTGACTTTCCCCTTTCCCCTTTCCCCTTTCTACTTTCCAACTTTCCACTATACTGAACGTCAGTGAAGTATCTAGATTTTGACTTTCCTCTTTCTACTTTCCAACTTTCCAACTGTCCAACTTTCCAACTAACCAACTAACCAACTGTCCAACTAATCAACTATCAGAAAATTACAACAATATAAGTTTTACATATTCTTTACACAAATCGACATTTTTTATGGTACAATAATTTAGGTGTTAAAATTGTTTAAGAAAGATAATTTGAGGGAGGATGACTTATGAAAAAAATCGCCATAGTTTTGGTGGGAGTATTATTAATGCTATCTTTAGTAGCGTGTACAGGTGGGAGCAAAGAAACAGCAACGGAGATTACTAAATTAACAATGGGATTCGTTCCATCTAGTGATGCGGATGGTATGGCTGATACAGTAAAACCATTAGAGGCAAAACTTAGCGAAGTATTAGGTGTGCCAGTAGAAGCACAAATTATGGTGGATTACACAGCTTTGGTTGAAGGTATGAGAACACAACATGTAGACATTGGATTCTTACCACCTTTTGGATTTGTACAAGCTGAAGAAAGAGCTAACGTTGAAGTTATTCTTAAATCAGTAAGACACGGATCAAGTTCATACAAAGCACAATATAACGTAAGAGCAGATTCTGATATTGAAACAATAGAAGATTTAGCAGAAATGGAAGGATTAGTTTGGGCATATGCAGACCCAACATCAACTTCTGGATTCCTATTCCCAGCGTCTCAATTAATGGATTTAGGTGTAGAAGATCTTGATAGACACTTTCAACATATAAACACTCAGTCCCACGACAATGCTTTAATTGCCCTGTATGAAGGTGAAGCAGATGTAGCAACAACTTTTGATGATGCGCGTACAAGGATTGAAGGGGATTATCCAGATGCATTAGAAAAGATTAGAGTGCTTGGTTACACAGAACCAATTCCAAATGATACAATTTCAGTTCGTTCAGAATTACCTGAAGAGTGGAAAACAAAAATTACAGAAGCTTTCCTAAACTTTAACGATGATGAAGAAATGATTGCTGTTATGGATCAAGTATATCAATGGTCTGGCATTGAAGAAGCAGCTTCAGAAGACTATGATATTGTAAGAGAAACTTATGCAAGATTTGAAGAACAATTAAGCAACTAATAAAATAATTACAAAATAGTAGATAGAGAGAGGAAGCGATTCTTCTCTCTATTTGTGAGAAGATAAGAAGTTTCAAAAATTACACAATAGAAAGTTGAGGCCCTTATGATTGAATATAAAAACATTTCATTAACTTATCCAAATGGTTTTAAGGCACTGAAAAACATTAATCTAAAATTTAACCCTGGTGAGTTTATTGTCATTGTCGGTTTATCTGGTGCAGGAAAATCAACCTTAATCAGAAGTCTTAACCTAATGGTTAGGCCTAATGAGGGAGAATTATTAGTTGACGGGGAAAATATATTAAATTATAAAGAAAAGCAACTTAGAAAGCTTAGAACAGAAATTGGAATGATTTTTCAACAACACAATTTAGTAAAAAGATCTTCTGTATTGAAAAATGTTTTATCTGGCAGATTAGGCTATACAGGTACAGTTAAAAGTATTTTGAACTTATTTTCTAAAGAGGATATCGCTTTAGCCATGAACAGTTTGGACCGTGTAGATATTGCTGAAAAAGCATATCAAAGAGCAGATCAACTAAGTGGTGGACAACAACAAAGGGTGAGTATTGCTAGGGCATTAACACAAAAGCCAAAAATTATTTTAGCCGATGAGCCAGTATCAAGTTTGGATCCTCCTACAGCAAATCAAGTAATGAAGGATTTACAAAGGATAAACAAAGAAGATGGTATTACAACAATTGTTAACCTTCATGCCATTGACTTAGCAATGGAATACGGTCAGCGTATTATCGGTTTAAGAGGTGGAGAACTAGTATTTGATGGCCCGGCTTCTTCTGTTACGGAAAAGACCTTCGAAGAAATATACGGTAGACCAATTAAGGAAGAAGATATGGTTGGAGGAGTTGAAGAGGCTCTATGATGAAAAATCAAGTAGATACAACAAAATCAATTCCATTAGTTGCACCTAAAGCAAAAAAGACTTTAACCTTAACCCTAACGGTAGTTATTGGTTTATATATAATGGCAGCACTAAGAACTAGTGCAAATCCAATACGAATTTTAGAAGGACTGCCTCATATTTTTAGTTTTGTCTTTGATGATTTGATTCCGCCAAACTGGGGGTATTATAATAGAGTCTTTGAAAGACTGCTGGAGACCTGGAATATTGCTTTTTTAAGTACAACCCTTGCGGCTATTTTTTGTTTGCCGTTTACCTTTTTAGCTGCATCAAATATAAATCAAAACAAATATTTATACTATAGCGTCCGTTTACTACTGAATATTTTACGTACAATTCCAGATATGATCTATGCAGTTGTTTTTGTTGCCATCCTAGGATTAGGACCTTTGGCTGGGGTGATGGCCCTATTTATGTTTTCTTTTGGAATTCTTGTAAAACTAATGAGTGAAATTGTTGAAGTGATTGACAAAGGGCCTCTAGAAGCCATAAGAGCAACCGGTGGTAATGTGTTTCAGGTTATCTGGTACGGTGCGATACCTCAAATTTTACCCCAGTTTGTTTCTTCCACATTATATGTTTTAGAGATTAACATCAGAGCATCTTTAATACTTGGTTATGTTGGTGCTGGGGGTATAGGTGTGGTGCTTAGACGTCAATTAGCACTATTTAATTATGAAAATGTTTCTATGATTTTATTCATTACCCTTATTGCAGTAGTGACAATTGATTTTATTAGTTATCAAATAAGAAAGAGGTTAGTATAATGAACAATGTACCGAATACAGTGAACATTAAAAAACCCAATAGAACGAAGTTTTGGTGTATAACGATTATAACTACAGTTATACTAGCTACCTTATATTATATTGCTTTCTCTCAAACCGATTTAAGTACACGTAGCACGTCACAATCAACAACACAACTTTTTTTAAGGTTCGTGAGGAATCCGTTCTTTGATGCAGATGTAAGAGCTTCTGTACCTAGATATATTGGACTAATGGGAGAAACGGTTGCTATTGCCTATGCTGGTACCCTAGCCGGATCAATCTTAGCTATACCTTTTGGTTTTTTAGCTGCAAAGAATGTAAGTAAAGGAGTTGCACCTATTGGGAAGATGATTCTAAATGGGATCCGTACTTTTCCAGAGATTTTATTTGCAATTATATTCGTTTCTGCAGTTGGAATGGGACCTTATGCCGGCGTTTTAGCAATTAGTGTTAACTCTGTAGGTATGCTTGGAAAGCTTTATTCAGAGGCAATAGAAGGGATTGATATGCAAGTGGTTGATGCGCTAAAGGCTTCCGGTGCAAACAGGCTCCAAGCCATGTGGCATGGTGTGTTACCCCAAGTAATACCAGAGTTTCAGTCTTTTGCAGTTTATAGATATGAAATTGATGTAAGGGCATCAACAGTTTTAGGATTTGTAGGAGCAGGTGGAATTGGTACCCAGTTAATTCTTGATGCAAATCAAAGAAACTGGGAAGCAATTGGTATGATGCTTTATATAATTGTAATTACGGTTATTGTAATTGACTATTGTAGTTCAAGAATAAGAAAAAGAATTGTATAATTTTTTACAAATGGTCGCTCATATGAGGGACCATTTTGTGTCTCTGTGATTGTCATTCTGAGAAAAAAGCAAACCGAGATCCTTCGTTTACAATTGTTGAACCATAGTTGAACCATAGTTGAACCATAGTTGAACCATAGTTAAACCATGGTTAATAAGTTGGAAAGTTGGAAAGTAGAAAGGGGAAATTTAGATACTTCTCTTACGTTCAGTGTTGAACCATAGTTGAACGATTGTTAAACCATTGTTTAATATGACACCTATAAGAAAACCCTCTATATAAGATATAAGAGGGTTTTAGTTTATTTTCCTAACTTTTCAATCATTGGTATTACTTCAGTAATACTTTTAACAACAATTTCTGAAGAACGATCTACAAGCGTGCTATGAGGATCAATATAAATGGTTGAGCAGCCTAATAGATTGGCTGGTAAAATTTCATTTAGATAATTATCCCCCACACTTAGAATTTCATTGTAGGAAACATTAAAAGTTTCTTTAAAATCAAGAAAATGATCATTGGTTGCTGTTGGTTTTTTCGCATTAAATACAAGCTTTTTAAACACATTGGACAGACCTAATTTTTCTAAGATGACTCTACTATCTGGTTCAGGACTATTGGTCATTAAGACTAAATTTACTTTATCCTTTAGGGATTCTAGGCAATTACTAAAACCAGGAACAGGATTCATTTTAAAAGCTTCGGTCATCATATGCTCTCTTGTCTTTAAAAAGGCATCCTGTGTGTGACTACGCTCAAGTCCATAATGTCTTGCTAGGGCATTTGGTACCCACCACATGTCTCCGATGCTAAAGAAACGTTCCATATCTATAGGTACTGCTTCCGGGTAAAGTTTTTTAACTTCAGAATCCGCTAAAACGTTCCCTTCCCAAGTGAATACGTTTTTAATTTTATCTTTTACTTGGTCAATGATTAAGTCTTCTTGAACATCATAAATACGTCCAATTTTTAGTGTGTGGTTGTCATTCATAAACTGGGCATATTCTTCTGCAAAAGCATTTTGCTCTTTTTCTGGCAGTTGTTCTTTGATTTTCTTTACATAGTAATCGAAGTGATGGGTATCTTCGTATAAAGTTCCATCCAAATCAAATACAATCACTTTTATGTTGTTATTAATCATATGTAAATCTCCTTTCGTAGCTTAAATTATAGGTCAAATAAAAATGCTTATGTAATAACATAACACATTATATCAGAAAATATAATTTAAATTATATTTTTGTTAAACTAGCATAAAACAAAAGTAGTGATAAGTCAAAAAATGTGTAAGATAGACAATTAGGGCGATAATAGTATAAACTAGTAAGTAGATGTTTTGTTTATGAAATTATATAGTAATTCATCTTAAAGTAAATAAAATGAGGTGGACTATTTTGCAAACAGTGGCAAGTGTACTTAAAGAAGCAACAGAGCAGCTTGAAAAGGCAGGGGTTGACACGCCAAAGCTTGATGCACAAGTGCTTTTGTGTAGCGTTATGAATATAGATCGCATTAATCTACATATTTACCCAGAAAGGGAAATTTCCCGGGAAATATGTCGTGAATTTGGGGAATTAATAAAAAAAAGAGTGAACATGGTACCTATTCAATATATTATTAACAAACAAGAGTTTATGGGCTTAGATTTTTATATAGAAGAAGGGGTGTTGATCCCTCGGGGAGATACGGAAATATTGATTGAAGAAACCCTTCGTATATATAAAGAAAAGGAACACCAACAAGATGTCAGTATTTTAGATATTGGTACAGGTAGTGGGGCGATTAGTGTTAGTCTAGCAAAGTATATTCCAAAAGCACAGGTCTATGCAGTAGATATATCGGAAACGGCTTTGAGGGTAGCAAATAAAAATGCCATAACAAATAAAGTAGATAGTCGAGTAAAGTTTCTAGAGGGAAGTATGTTTGATCCAATAGATGCACTTAAAATGGAGAAACACTTCGATTTTATTGTATCAAATCCACCATATATTCCTTCTGAAGATGTTTTGGGTTTAGATCGTCAAGTGAAGGACTATGAGCCTAGGTTGGCCCTAGATGGTGGGAACGATGGCTTGGATTTTTATCGAAAAATTACAACTAAGTCTCCAGAATTTCTAAAGAAAAATGGATGGCTTTTGTTTGAAATTGGGTATGATCAAGGAAAGGCAGTAAAAGAATTATTGCTAAAAGTGGGTTTTGTAGATGTAGAGGTTTTACAAGACCTTGCAGGAAAGGATAGAGTGGTTAGAGGGAGAATAAATAAGTAGCGAAATGACAATATATCTGATATAATAATCTAATGGTGAAAAAATAGATGTAGAGGTGAATAAGATGCTGGAAAAACTAATGTTTTTACAGGAAAAATATGAGGATTTAGGGAGAAAAATTAGTGATCCCGATATTATAAACAATCAAAATCAATGGAAAAAGCTTGTGAAAGAACACTCTGATCTTGAGCCGATTGTTGCTAAATATAATGAGTATACTGAGTCGGAAAAAGCGTACAAAGAAGCAAAGGAAATACTCTACGATAAGAGTGCAGATGATGAGTTAAAGGAAATGGCTAAGATGGAAATTGATGAATTAGAAGATAAAATAGAGGCATTTAAAGAGGAACTACAAATTTTACTTTTACCAAAAGATCCAAATGATGATAAAAACGTTATTGTTGAAATTAGAGCGGGTACTGGTGGAGACGAAGCCGGACTATTTGCTGGGGATCTATTTAGAATGTACTCAAGATATGCAGAGAAAAATGGATGGAAAGTTGAAATAATGAGTATAAATGAAACCGGAGTAGGTGGTTATAAAGAGGTAATCTTTATGATTAAGGGACAAGGAGCTTACTCAAAACTAAAATATGAGAGTGGTACCCATAGAGTCCAAAGAATTCCTTCTACAGAATCTGGTGGTCGAATTCATACATCTGCAGCGACTGTAGCGGTGTTGCCAGAAGTAGATGATGTAGATTTTGAATTAAATATGAATGAAGTAAGAATTGATGTATTTAGGTCATCTGGGTGTGGGGGACAAAGTGTTAATACAACTGACTCAGCAGTTAGAGCGACCCATGAGCCAACTGGTATTGTTGTATCATGCCAGGATGAAAAGTCTCAGTTAAAAAACAAGGAAAAGGCTTTAAAAGTATTAAAGGCAAGACTGTATGACAAGTTGGTACAGGAGCAACACGATGAAATTGCCCAAAATAGAAGAAGCCAAGTTGGATCTGGAGATCGTAGTGAGAGAATTAGAACGTATAACTTCCCACAAGGACGTGTTACAGACCATAGAATTAACTTAACAAGTTATCAGTTAGACAGTTATTTACAAGGTGATATTTTTGACTTGATAGATGCTTTGATTACATCGGACCAAGCTGAAAAATTAAAAGCGGTAGAGTAGGAAGTGGCAATTTTGCTGCTTCTTTCTTTTTGTTTGAGGAAATTATATTCTATATCTAATTTAGTTGATACATATAAATGTATACTTTCCCTGCTTCGAGTTTACCAACTTGTTTATTGTTAAAAATAAGATGATACATTAGAAGTATTTGTATATTAATTTTAAAAACTCTCAATAATGCTAATATACAATTTATTGTAATAGGTAGATTTAACAAACACTTGTTTATTGGTAAAGGATTATATATAATAAGTTTACAATTTTATTGGGCAGAATAAACGGTAAGAATATAATTTATTCAAGCTTTAAAAGATGTCTAAATTGGTGGAGGGCTTATGGGTAAAAGAGCGAAAAAAAATAATTTTTGGAGAAATTTAATCCTTTTTAATATTTTTGTAGTAATTGTTTTTGTTATACTGGCTTTTAAAGTAATAGACAACACTACAAAATATCCAAGTCTTGAAAGTCTTATAAAAAATAGTAATACAGATATTATCACTGATCACTTCCAAGATGAAACCAACAAAGATGAAACCAATAAAGATGAAAATAACAAAGATGAAAATAACAAAGATAAAAACAATAATGAAGTTACAATTATAAATGAAAATGCTGAGCCAAGTAATAGTACATTTACTGAGCAAGAAGAACCTAAGACTAATGAAGTGGCAGTACAATCTCAAAAGACAATGTATGATACCATTGCGAGAGGACTATTAGAAGGTTCTAGGCGAATTGATTTATCAGATTTTCCCGAAGCGAAAAATGCACAAACCGTATTTGATTTGGCTGAAAGGGCTGTGCGGGAAAATCCCTTGATTTTATATTATGAAGGGGCACAACACTGGACCAATGGGATTTTTGAGCCTAGTTATTTCAAAGACCAAAATACAATAATGAATCACCGAAAACAGCTTGAAAAGGAATTAGATAAAATTATTGCTAATGTGATAAAGGGACAGATGAATGATTTTCAAAAACAAAAAGCCATTCATGACTATATTGTCAATCATGCAAGATATGATAGCTATAATTACAATAACAATACGATACCACCTGAATCCTATAATGCCTATGGTGTACTAATAAAAGGTGTGGGTGTGTGCGAAGGTTATGCCGGGGGCATGAAGCTTCTTCTTGATAAGGTTGGGATTGAAAACCAAATTGTTGTTGGGGTTGCAGGTGGGGAAAACCATGCTTGGAATCTTGTGAAAATAGCAGGTCGCTATTATCATGTAGATGCAACTTGGAATGATCCTGTTATGGAAGATGGAAGCGATGTTTTAAGATATGACTATTTTAACCTAACGGACAGTGAGATAGGAAAAGAACACACATGGGATAGAAACAAGTACCCAGCTGCCACTAGTACTAAGCATAATTATCACTACTATAACGGTCTTGTAGTGGGAAATTACAATGAATTTTATAATAAAGTGGAAACAGCGGTAATCAATAAAAATGCAAGTATGGAACTAAAAATCTTAAACTACAATCAAAACACCTATGATCTTAAAAGGGCAATTGACGAAGTGGTTATGAATCGTGGTAGTGAAGTCACTTTAGCTAGCTATAGCTTTAGCATGAATGAAAAACAAGGGATTCTAAGGGTGCAATTTAGATATCGTTAATGATTATTTTCAATGTTGTTGAAGTGTTTAGGAGAATTATGATATAATAAACAAAACTAAATAAGACAGTTCAGTTCGAGACCATCCTGTCTAAAAACAAAACTAGGCGATTTGAGTGAAATCTTTTGATTTTAATTTTATTGGGGCCAGTAGGCCCTTTTTTATTTGTGTAAATTTGATATGCAAATTTCTCATGCAATAAAATACCACTCCTGTTTGCTTAAGTGCTTTGTTTTATGACCTAGGATGCATATCTTAAGAAAACAAGGAGGAAACAATGAAATCAAAAACTAGTAAAGGTTTAAAAGAAAATAGCGAATCAATACCCTTAGTAAGGAAATTAACCATTTCTGGAATTGTTATGGCCCTATATATAACGATTATGATCATGACACAACATTTTGCATTTGGACAATATCAAATTAGGGTAGCAACATCAATATATGGATTAGGTGCAATATACCCTTTTCTAATTATCCCTTTAGGACTAAGTAATCTTCTAAGTAATACCTTAATGGGTGGATTGGGCATTTTTGATATTGTTGGTGGTTTTATTGTAGGTGTTATTACAACGTCGGCAGTGTACTTTATTAAAAAACTAAAACTAAGCGATTGGTTAATTGCAATACCCATTATATTAGGACCTGGGCTAATTGTACCTATATGGTTGTCCTATTTAATCGGTGTCCCTTATCAGATTTTAGCGACAAGTATTATTATAGGACAAATTATTCCAGGAATATTAGGTGTTTTATTAGTGAAAAATTTAAGACATAAAATTTAAGACATAAGAAGATGATTCAGAAGAAGACAATTCAGAAGAAAAGAATGAGGAGGATTATAAATGGATGGTAGAGATGAAAAAGAATTAGAAGGCGTAACCTTATTAGGGGATCAAGGGGTTAAGTATAACTATGACTATGATCCAGAAGTATTAGAATGCTTTATGAATAAGCATTCTGAAAATGATTATTTTGTAAAATTCAACTGTCCTGAATTTACAAGTCTTTGCCCTAAGACAGGTCAGCCAGATTTTGCTACAATATATATATCTTACGTTCCAGATGAAACTTTAGTTGAGAGCAAGTCCTTAAAACTGTATCTATTAAGTTTTAGAAATCACGGAGATTTCCATGAAGATTGTATTAATATTATTATGAAAGATTTAATTAAACTAATGAATCCTAAATATATTGAAGTTTGGGGTAAGTTTACACCAAGAGGCGGTATTTCTATTGATCCTTACTGTAATTATGGTAAAGAGGGAACGAAATGGGAAAAAACTGCGGAGAAACGTTTGATGTGGCATGACATGTATCCAGAGACAATTGACAATCGATAAATAAAAAAGAGTTCTAGGTTATTTAAAATAAAAACCTAGAACTCTTTTTTATTGAGGAAACTATATATTTGAGGAAATTGCATAATTAAATTTAGACGAATAAATATAAAAAATATACCTTCCCTGCTTCGAATTTGTCGACTTATTTTTTACTATAAATTCAATGATAAAAGTCAACAAATGAGGCGCGACCTCAGGTAACATTCTTTAAATTTATTCTATGAAAACCTTCAATAATGTAATTATGCAATTTCATCTATTGAGAAAGTTAAATGAAGAATTGCACAATTAAATTTAGTCCAATAAATAAATAAATAAATAAAATATAACTCCTTATTAGCCCATCATTAAAAACAAAAGCTATATTTTTCTAATCTATAGAATATACATATAATAATTGTCTTTTAACAAGGGGAATTTAAGGGGGGACCACTGATGAATGTAATACTTAGAACGACGCTCATTGGCTTATCTGTAGGAATAATTGGTACTGGTATGGGTGGTATTATGGCTTTTATTTTAAATCGTCCTTCAAAAAAGTTTTTAAGTGGTGTAATTGGTATTTCCAGTGGATTAATGGTTGCTATTGTAACTTTTGAGCTACTACCCGAGGCTTTTGCCTTAGGAAGTGTGTGGGGAACTGCTGCTGGGGTCTGTATTGGGACCATGGGGGCAGCATATCTTGATGGGTTTGTATCAAAGATCCAGTTTAAAAACCGAGGGAAGCATGCTGCCTACATAAAAACCTCTGTACTATTAGGAATTGGTATTGCATTACATAATTTCCCAGAGGGGTTAGCGATCGGATCAGGATTTGTTGCCCAAGAACGTTTAGGAATTGGTTTGGCCGTAGTAATTGCTTTACATAATATGCCTGAAGGTATTGCAATGGTTACGCCATTGAGAGTTGCAGGGTACTCAAAGTTAAAAGCCTTTAGTCTTACGTTATTAGCGGGGGCACCAATGGGATTAGGCGCTTATTTAGGGGCTTTAATTGGTAGTGTCGCTTATGAATTTATAGGAATATGCTTAGCTTTTGCGGGAGGTACGATGCTCTATATTACTTTTGGAGAGTTGATTCCAAGGTCAAAGTCCTTAAATCAAGGACGTTTTTCTACTGTTTTCTCTGTTTTTGGCTTTATACTAGGTATGATTGTTTCTAAAACATTTTAGCAACAGTTGTTTAATTACTACTTTTTGGTATAGAATATAAGTAGGGAAATTCTAAAGTTAGATTAAAATAAGTATAAAAAATACACCTTAAATGCTTAAAATTTTGCTGTCTTGTTTTCTTTTGTAATACAGTGACACAAGCAACAAATTGAAATCATAAAGAAGAGGGATCTTGATGTTTGCGATACTATCATGGACAATACGTTATGTTTTTATATTTTTAATTTATTACTTCATATTTAGTATTATCCGACTAATTTATATGGATGTAAAAACCATGCAAAAAAGTGAAGAAAATAATATAGATGGTCCCATTTTAAAATTACTTACCTCGAGTAAAAAGCTTGATTTTGAGGTAGATTCTTTTTATCCAATGAAAGAAAAAACTTCAATAGGTAGAGGAAAAGAAAATAATATTTTTCTAAATGATAAGTTCGTATCTACGAAGCATGCCTTAATTACTTATGATGAGGATTATTTCTTAGAGGATTTAGGTAGTGTGAATGGGACTTATTTAAATGGTGAAAAAATAGAAGATGTTGTTAAACTTAAAAACGGCGATAGAATGAGTTTTGGTTTAAGTGAATTCGTTTTTATAAAGGAGACGGGTTGATGCGTCCATTAAACATTGTGGTCATAATAAATACATTATTTTTCTTACTAATATACTTATTCATTGATCATGAAAATATGTACATACTAGCCGCAGGTGCAGGCCTTACATTAGTTACGGTATTAGGATACTACATCATAAAAAAAGCAAAAATGGGTGATCCTTATTTATTTTTAATTATATCTTTGCTTTCTAGTATTGGGATTACAATGATTTATCGCTTGAATCCATCAACAGGGCTAAGGCAAATCCTGTGGTACGTGTTTGGTGTAATATTATTCTTTTTAAGCTATGTGATATTTATTAAAATAAGGAACTGGGAATCTTATGTGTACCTTTATATTGCTGGAGGATTATTATTATTTTTATTAACTTTTACGCTTGGTACAACGGTAAAAGGGGCAACAAACTGGATTCGTATTGGTAATTTTACTTTTCAACCAGCTGAAATAATTAAGATTATTTATGTTTTTTTTATAGCTGCATACTTTACCTATCCCAAGAAGCTAAAAAATGTATATATTTTTACTGGTATTGCATATTTACATATATTACTACTTTTTTTTCAACGAGATTTAGGCATGGCAATGTTGTTTTATGGTATATTTTTAAGTGTTTTTTATGTTTTTAGCAAAGACCAAAAACTACTACTTTTGAATATAGCAGGTGCCTTTGCTATTGTTATTGTAGGATACTACACAATGAATCACGTTCAAATTAGATTTGAAGCCTGGATTAATCCATGGGAAAATATTGCAAGTAGAGGGTATCAAATTACCCAATCTCTTTTCGCAATTGCTGAAGGAGGTTTTTTTGGGACAGGCTTAGGGATGGGACGCCCGGATTTTATTCCGGAAGTGCATACGGATTTCATATTTTCAGCTATTTGTGAGGAAATGGGCTTGTTTGGTGGAATAGGTGTGGTATTGTTATACTTTATTTTGGTGTACAGAGGCTTCAAAATTGTATTACATACTGAGGATAAATTTAAAAGAATTGTAGCCTTAGGTATTACACTTACTTATAGTTATCAGACATTTATCATCATTGGTGGGGTGATAAAACTAATTCCGCTTACAGGTATAACCTTACCCTTTGTTAGCTATGGTGGTAGTTCCTTGGTTACTGCCTTTATTGCTTTTGGGATTTTACAAGGGATATCAAAAAATACTCAAATGGAGTTGAGCTGATTTTGAGAGCAAATCATAACAAAAAAATCATTCATCTCATTATTCTCAGTAGTTGCTTATTTTTAAGTATCATTGTGTATATGACTTATTTTCAAATCGCTGTTAGTCAGGAAATTGTTTCAAATCCTTACAATAGAAGACAGTGGATTCGAGAAGATAATACAATGCGAGGAAGAATTTTTGATCGTAATACGATTTTGTTAGCAGATACTGAAGTCATAGGCGGGGTTCCTACGCGGATCTATCCACATAATAACCTATATAGTCATGTAATTGGTTACAATAGTAAACAGTACGGAAGAACAAGGCTGGAGTCTCATTTTAATGATACTTTAATGGGGTTAACTGACAGTCCTGTTTCAAGAATTAGAGAACAAATTACTGGAGATATGATCCAAGGAAACGATTTAATACTAACAATAGATCACGAACTGCAAAGTACAGCTGAAAGGCTACTTAGATGGAAAAGAGGATCTATTGTTGCGTTGCAGCCTAATACTGGAGAAGTATTAGCCATGGTTAGTAAGCCAGATTTTAATCCAAATACTTTAAGAGAAAATTGGGATGATTTAACCAGTGATATTGAAGGACGTCCCTTAGTAAATAGAAGTCTGCAGGACTTATATCCTCCTGCTTCAACCTTTAAGATGGTCATTGCTGCGGCAGTATTAGAAAACCTGGATCAAATTGAACCTGAATATAGCTGTGAAGGCTCAATAGAAATAGAGGGACATCAGATTAAGGATTATAATCTAGATGGTCACGGCCCTGTAGATTTAACGCAATCCGTTGCAGTGTCATGCAATACGAATTTTGTACGTATGGCCCATGAATTAGGACCAAGAAAAGTTTTGGACATTTCTCATAGATTTTTCCTAGGAAGGTCGATCAACACGGATATGGTTGCAATACAAAGTCGCATTCCGGAAGGACGGGAAATGACGACATCTGAATTAATGGAAGCTGCTATTGGTCAAGGTAAAGTAGAAATGACACCAATGCATATGGCCTTAGTAGCAAGCACGATTGCCAATAACGGAATTTTAATAGAGCCACGATTTGTAAGAGAAGTTCACAGTCCTGGAGGTAGGGTTATCGATCGCCTGTCCACTGAATCCTATAGGGTAATCGCTGAAGATACTGCTGAAGCATTAAAAGCAATGATGGTTACGGCGGTAGATCAAGGTACTGGTAGGGCTGCGGGCATACCAGGTGTGAATGTAGGAGGGAAAACTGGCACTGCCCAAGTAGGCGGCCGGGATAATCACGCAATGTTTATTGCTTTTGCACCGGAGGAAAATCCCCAAATAGCAGTTGCTGTTGTGTTAGAGAATGAAGGTCGAACCGGAGGAGCAGCCGCGGCACCTATGGCTAGAGAAATGATAAATGCGGCTTTAAGAAAAGGTGGGAACTAGCTTTGAAAACAGTAATTTTAGACATGGAAGAAAATAATTTAGATAGTAATTTAATAAAAAAAGGGGCTCAGATGATCAAAAACGGTGGGGTAGTTGCTTTTCCTACAGAAACAGTCTATGGGTTAGGTGCAAATGCTTTAGACACAGAAGCGGTACAAAAAATATTTAAAGCAAAAGGAAGACCCTCTGATAATCCCTTAATCGTACATGTGTCTAGCATAGATGAAGTAAACCCTTTAGTAAAAGCATTACCTAAATCTGCTATAGCACTAATGAAAAGTTTTTGGCCTGGTCCTTTGACCATTGTTTTAGAAAAGTCAGAAAAAATTCCTAGTGTGGTATCAGCTGGCCTAGACACAGTGGCACTGCGCATGCCAGATCATCCTATTGCCTTAGCCTTAATTAAGGAAACCTTGTTACCCATTGCTGCGCCTAGTGCAAATATTTCTGGGCGGCCTAGTCCAACAAAAGGCGAGCATGTTATAGAGGATTTGAATAATCGTGTTGAAGGGATTGTTGTAGGTGATGATTGTCATGTAGGGCTAGAGTCGACAGTGCTCGATATGACCGGGGAAGTGCCTATGATTTTAAGACCAGGGGGCGTAACAAGGGAGGCTTTAGAAACTGTGTTAGGAAAAGTGGAAGTAGATCCGAACCTTAATAGTAAAGAACACACAGAAAATAAGCCTAAGTCCCCAGGAATGAAATATACCCATTATGCTCCAAAGGCAAAGGTGATCATTATTAAAGGGGAGGAATCGCCTGTAATAAGTGAAATAAAAAAAATGTCTCAGAACTATATGGATCAAGGGAGTAAAGTTGGTGTACTATGTTTTGATGAAACGATTTCTAATTACCAAGGGGTTATTGCAAAATCTATGGGGAGTCGTGAAAATTTACAGATCGTTGCTTCAAATGTATTTCGTCTACTGAGAGAATTTGATAAAACCGACGTGGATATTATATTAACAGAAGGGGTAGAAGAAAAAGAAATCGGACAGGCCGTAATGAATCGTCTAACAAAAGCGGCTGCTTATCGGATTATAAGTGTGTAGTTAGTTAGAAAGGGTGTTAATGATGAAGCGTATTTTGTTTGTATGTACAGGAAATACTTGTAGAAGTGCAATGGCTGAAGCATTGCTAAAAAACAAACTAAATTCCAGTAAGGGTGACAATGAAATCGAAATATTATCAGCGGGAGTAAGTGCTATGGATGAAGATAAAGCTTCGATTCAGGCCGTTGAAGTTCTAAAAGAAAAAGGAATTAGTCTTGAAAAACATAAGTCCAAACCATTAACAATAGATATGATTGACAATGCAGATATTGTCCTTACAATGACAAGTAATCATAAGCATGCTGTATTGGAATTGCAGCCCGAATCAAAGGATAAAGTTTTTACACTTAAAGAGTATGTTAATGGTGTAGAAAAAACAGATGATGTTTTGGATGCAATGAATGAAGTATATAAAAATATTGAAGGAAAGAAACAGAAGTTTTTGGCTAATAATATTGATAGGCTTCAAGAATTAAAGAAAAAGAGGGAAGCTTTATTGAAAGAATTAGATGCTATTACGAAGGAATTAAATCGTATCGAAGATGAATTTCGAGAAGAAATTGGAGAAGATGAAGATGAACTAATTCGGTTAAAAAAGAAAATGCCAAATATCGATATTATGGACCCATTCGGTCAACCAATCGATGTTTATAGACATAGTGCAAAAGAAATCGAAGAATGTCTTGAAAAATTGCTTCAAAAAGTATTTAATATATAGAGGATTTTATTGTACTTTAGGAAAGTGTTAAATTATATTTAGTATCGGATGCTATCAATGAAATATATTTACAACTTGTTCACTTAAGTATTTAGAATCACAAAACTGAGATTCTTCACGCTGTTCAGAATGACAAAATATCTTAGTGTGGAGCGCTTAAGTATTTAAAATCAGGTTTGATAGTGGATGTCATCCTGAGTGTATATAAAGGATCTCGGGTTTGACTTTGTAGTAGAGGTTGTTAAAGTACCTTTATCAATTTAGATTTAGGAGGGATAAGAAATGAAAATTGCCCTAGGAAGTGACCATGGCGGTTTGGAATTAAAGGAATTAATTAAGGACCATCTAGAAAAAAAGGGATTTGAACTAAAGGATTTTGGTACGGATTCACAAGATTCTTGTGATTATCCTGACTTTGCTTTACCCGTAAGTGAAGCAGTAGTGAAAGGTGAATTTGACAGAGGCATTCTCATATGCGGTACAGGGATTGGCATTTCCATTGCTGCAAATAAAGTGCCGGGAGTTAGATGTGCTACAGTGTCTGATTGTTTCTCTGCAAAAGCAACAAGGCAGCATAACGATAGTAACATACTTGCCCTAGGAGGCAGAGTTGTAGGTCCAGGACTAGCTTTAGAAATTGTTGATATATGGATTGCGACAGCATTTGAAGGGGGCAGACATCAAAAAAGAATAGATAAAATAGCTGACCTAGAAAAGAAGTATTGTTAGAGGAAATTTAGAATATAAAAAATGAATAAAACTAACTAGGAGGAAATTATTAATGAGCAAAGTAGTAACAATTGATCATCCATTAATTCAACATAAGTTAACATTAATTAGGGATAAAAATACAGGTTCTAAGGATTTTAGAGACCTAGTAAAAGAAATATCTATGCTAATGGGATATGAAATTACAAGGGATTTACCTTTAGAGGAAATAGATATAGAAACACCGGTTTGTAAAACCAAGTCTAAAGCGATTGCAGGAAAAAAACTAGGGATCGTACCGATTCTAAGAGCAGGTTTAGGGATGGTTGATGGGATGCTAGAACTTATGCCAGCTGCAAAAGTTGGACATGTTGGGTTATATAGAGATCCAGAAACATTACAACCGGTAGAATACTATTGTAAACTACCTTCAGATGTTGAAGAAAGAGAGCTGATCGTTCTTGATCCAATGCTAGCGACTGGTGGATCTGCTAATGCAGCGATTCAGTTTATAAAAGATAGAGGCGCAACTTCAATAAAGTTAGTTTGCTTAATCGCATCACCGGAAGGCGTTGCTACGGTTCAAAAAGCTCATGATGATGTTGATATTTACGTTGCTTCAGTTGACGAGAGATTAAACGAACATGCTTACATCATTCCAGGATTAGGAGATGCTGGAGATCGTCTATTTGGAACAAAATAGTTAGGTTTTAAAAGGGGGATAAACATGCGTCCACATTGGGATGAATATTTTATGGAAATAGCCGGAGTTGTTAAAAAAAGAGCGACTTGCAGTCGTCGCAAGGTTGGAGCAGTTATTGTTAAAGAGAAACGCATTTTGGCAAGTGGTTATAATGGTGCACCCACAGGTATTGCCCACTGTGATGAAACAGGATGCTTAAGGGAGGAATTAAATGTTCCTTCTGGAGAAAGACATGAACTTTGTAGAGGGCTTCATGCGGAACAAAATGCTATTATACAAGCTGCACTACATGGTGCATCTATTAAAGGGGCAGCCATGTATGTTACCCATAAACCCTGTGTGATTTGTGCCAAAATGATCGTGAATGCTGGGATAAATACTTTAGTATTCCAAGGGGATTATCCAGATGCTTTATCAGAGAATATCCTAAAGGAAGCTGGAGTAGAGATGATTATAGCGAATGCAAAAGAAGTGGTTGTATAACAAATTAATAAGTCGTTATTTCTGCACTGAGTCAATGACTCAGTGTTTTTTTTTGTGGTTTTATCTTTCCCTTTCCACTTTCTGCTTTCCAACTTTCCGCTTGCTAACTTCCCGTCATACTGAACGAAAGTGAGGTATCCGGTTTTATTTTTTCCCTTTCCACTTGCTAACTTCCCGTCATACTGAACAACAGTGAAGTATCCTGTTTTTGTCTTTTCCCTTCCCACTTTCTACTTTCCAACTTTTCGCTTTCCAACTTTCCGTCATACTGAACGAAAGTGAAGTATCCGGTTTTGTTTTTTCCCTTTCCAACTTTCTACTTTCCAACTTTCCAACTTTTCGCTTTCCAACTTGCCCCTTGCTCAGGATGACTAACAGAAAAATGATTGTGAAAAAAATATTTAATTTTTCTTTAAAGGATATTTCTAGTATTTTATTGAATAACAGATAATATAATAAAAATGTTTGGGATTGTTAAGTGGAATTAAATTAGTGTACAGTAATTTAACAAATTTATAAAGACTTCCCCCAAATATTTAAACTATTTTAGTTTGATTACGTGTAATTATAAGTTTGAAAGGGGACATTATGAGTAACAAATATAAAAATTTAGGCATATTAGAAAATTTAGCATTAGTTACCCAGATTGGAATTTCTATGATTATACCAATTATTGCGGGGGTATATATAGGTAACTGGATTGATCGCCGCTTAAATACAGGTCCAATATTTTTATTTATCCTAATTATTTGTGGCATAATCGTTGCTTTTATGAATTTATTTAAGTTGGGATTAAAAGACACGAAAAAAAATCCAAGGAAGTGAATATATTGAATGGAAGTACCGAGGTAAAAAGCACACAGATTTTAATAGTCAAAGGCGTTATAATGCTTAATGCATTGATTGCTTTATTGACTTATTTTCTTACAGATTTAGGTAGGCCCTTTGTTGTCGGAATGCTATTTGGCACAATTATTGCAATATTGAACTTCAGACTATTGTACATAACTTTAAACAAAGCACTGAATATGTCTGATTCTAAGGCGAAATTTTATGCTGCTTCAAGATACTTAATAAGATATGCCCTAACTGGAATTGTCATTTACATATCGATCATCAGGCCACATATTCATGTACTAGGAACAATAATAGGATTAATTACAATTAAATTTGTAATAATAAAAAAAGGTTTATTTAATAACAAACAATATTTTAAAAATATTTTTCAAAGAAAGGAGGAATAATAGATGGAGTTTGGACCACAGATTATCTTTGAAATTCCGATTTTTGGTGGCATCCCTATTACTGATACTGTTGTAAATACATGGATTATTATGATTGCATTAACCATATTTGCAATTGTAAGCACCAGGGTCATGAAAAAAGTGCCTACAGGGAAACAAAATGTAGTAGAAGCTTTAGTAGAAGTAATTAACAATTTAACATCTCAGACCATGGGAGAAGATAAAAAATACTTTAGCAGCTACATTGGGGCACTTTTTCTATTTATAACAGTCTCAAATGTATTAGGGCTAGTAGGGCTAAGACCACCGACTGCAGATGTCAATACAACCTTTGCCTTAGCAGCTTTGACCTTTCTGATGATTCACTTCTTTGGCGCAAAAAGCAAAGGTGTAGGAGGCTATCTGAAGGGTTTCATGGAACCATTTCCATTTATGTTACCATTGAATATTATAAGTGAATTGGCAACCCCTGTTTCTCTTTCCTTTCGTTTGTTTGGTAACATTGTAGGTGGCTTAATCATTATGGCACTGGCTTATGGTGGGTTGTTGTCAGTAAGTGAAGCAGTAGGGTTAGAGTTTTTCCCCATATTTCAAGCGGGGATACCAGTAGCACTGCATCTATATTTTGATATTTTTGCAGGTGTATTACAAAGTTTCATATTCATCATGCTTACGATGGTATTTGTATCCGTAGCAATGGATTAATTTAATTTGCCGCCTAGGGGGTGAAAAATTGGAAAATGCAAATTTTATAACAGTATTTTTAGATTGGCTAATGACCTTTGAAACAAGTGCCCTTGTAGCTGCCGCCACGGCTATTGGTGTCGGTTTAGCAATGATTGCTGGAATTGGTCCTGGTATAGGCCAAGGAATCGCTGCAGGAAAAGGCGCCGAAGCAGTAAGTTACAATCGTAAAAGTGGGAAGCAGGCAACGATGGTAATGCTTTTAGGGGCTGCAGTAGCAGAAACATCCGGGATCCTATCCTTGGTGGTTGCCCTCATTATGTTATTTGCCAATCCGCTAATAGGCATGGAGGGAACAGCAATCGTAATGGTTGCATCCGCAATTGGTGCAGGTCTTTCGATGATTGCAGGAATTGGAGCAGGAATAGGTCAAGGAATTGCAGCAGGAAAAGGGGCTGAGATGGTAGGGAAAAGACCAAAACATCAGTCAGCTATCATTAGAACAATGTTTCTAGGACAGGCAGTTGCCCAAACAACGGGTATATATGCCATGATTATTGCCTTATTATTATTGTTTGCAAACCCACTGTTATAGACGCATTACTTGATTTTAAAAGTAAAGGTCAATACAGAGGAAAATTTAAAATATAAAAATAATTTAAAATTTAAAGGAGGAGTTATATTATGGAACCAATTACAGGAGAAGCCTTAGTCTTAGCAGCATCAGCAATAGGAGCAGGATTAGCAATGATCGCAGGTATCGGAGCTGGGATCGGTCAGGGATACGCCGCAGGTAAAGCAGCAGAGAGTGTAGGAAGACAGCCAGAAGCCCAAGGGGATATTACAAGAACAATGCTACTTGGTGCAGCGGTTGCGGAGACAACTGGTATCTACGGATTAATTATTGCATTACTACTGTTATTTGCAAATCCACTAGTATAATCCAGATTTTATCTATAGCTTTTAAAACAGGAAGGAGGACCTTCCAAAGGTAAAGAAAGGAGGCAATAGTATATGGGATCTATGGGATTAGTGGAATTTGGTTGGACATTTTTCTTCACTATTATTAACTTTTTAATTATCTATGCCATATTAAAGCGACTATTATTTAAGCCTGTTACAGAGTTTATGGAAAACAGGACCAAAGGGATAGAAAATGCTTTAACAGAGGCTAAGGTTAAAAATGAAGAAGCGGATCAAGTGAAAGCGGAGTACACGGCTAAGCTTGAAAACATAAAAGAAGAAAGAAATCAAATGATTAAAGAGGCAACGAAAAAAGCCGATGAGCGCAGCAATGAAATTATTAAAGAAGCACAAGATGAAGCGCAAAAAATTATGGATAGGGCCATGCGTGATATAGAAAGAGAAAGACAAAAAGCAGCTAACTTACTTAAGGATGAAATATCTGGACTTTCCATTTTAGCTGCGACGAAAGTAATTGAAAAAGAGATTGATGAACAATCCCATCATGCGCTTATAAAAGAGTTTATTGAAGAGGTAGGGGAAGAACAATGGCTGAATTAGTTGCAAACAGATACGCCAGAGCCCTTTTCGACGTTGCTTATGAATCGAATAAACATAAAGAAGTGCAAGGTGAATTAGAGAGCATTGTAAATATATTAAAAGCACATCCAGAATTCGATGAACTGCTAAAAACTCCTTTGGTGACATCGGAAGAAAAGAAGCAGGTATTATCTAAAGTGCTAGAGGGAAAAGTCTCTCAAGAAGTACAAAACTTTCTATCTATTTTACTGGATAAAACAAGATATAGTTACATAAAAGATATTTCGAAAAAATTTAAAACCATGTGTGATGCAGTAGAAAATCGTGAAGAGGCTGTAGCAATAACTGCTATTCCTATGAGTGAGGCAGATATCTCTGTATTAGAGCAAAAGCTGTCCTCAGTTACTAAAAAAACTGTGTCATTAAAAAATGAAGTAGATACCACTGTCCTAGGTGGCGTGCTAATAAAAATGGGAGATAAAGTCATTGATGGTACCCTTAAAAGGCGTTTAGGACATGTAAAACAACAATTAGCGGAAATCATAATATAGGAATAGGGGTGAAATGCGTGAATCTTAGACCTGAAGAGATTAGCTCTATTATTAAAGAGCAAATTAAAAGGTACGAAAATAAATTAGAAATCAAAGATGTCGGTACTGTTATTCAGGTGGGTGATGGGATTGCCAGAATACATGGTTTAGAAAAATGTATGGCTGGTGAGCTTCTTGAATTCCCTGGAGATGTATATGGTATGACCCTAAACTTAGAGGAAGACAATGTAGGTTGTGTTCTTTTAGGATCAGATGACAACATTAAAGAGGGCGACACGGTTAAAAGAACTGGAAAAATTGTTGAGGTGCCGGTTGGAGATGCACTACTTGGTCGTGTTGTAAACGCATTAGGGCAAGCCATTGATGGTAAAGGACCAATCAACACGGATAAACATAGAGAAGTTGAAAGAGTAGCACCGGGAATTATTGCAAGAAAGTCTGTTGAAGAGCCATTACAAACAGGGCTGAAATCCATTGACTCTATGATTCCAATTGGAAGGGGTCAAAGGGAGCTGATCATCGGTGATAGACAGACAGGTAAAACTGCTATAGCCATTGATACAATTATTAATCAAAAAGATACTGGTGTAATCTGTATTTATGTTGCTATTGGACAGAAAAAATCTACCGTTGCACAAATACAAGATACATTAGAGCAAAATGGTGCAATGGATTACACTATTATTGTATCTGCTACAGCTAGTGAGCTTGCACCATTACAATATATAGCACCATATTCAGGTTGTGCTATGGGTGAAGAGTTTATGGAAAATGGTAAGCATGTTTTAATCATTTATGACGATTTATCCAAGCATGCGGTAGCTTACCGTACAATGTCGTTATTATTAAGACGTCCACCTGGTCGTGAGGCTTACCCAGGAGATGTTTTCTATTTACATAGTAGACTTCTTGAGCGGGCAGCGAAACTAAATGATGAACGTGGTGGAGGATCATTAACCGCCCTACCGATTATTGAAACCCAAGCTGGTGATGTATCTGCGTATATTCCAACCAATGTTATATCGATTACTGATGGTCAGATATTCCTTGAGTCAGAGTTATTTCACTCGGGAGTACGACCTGCAGTTAATGCTGGGATCTCAGTATCCAGGGTTGGGGGCGCAGCGCAAATTAAAGCAATGAAAAAAGTTTCTGGAAAGCTAAGGTTAGAGCTAGCCCAATACAGAGAGCTTGCAGCTTTTGCTCAATTTGGTTCTGAATTAGATAAAGAAACCCAAGCGAGATTATCACAAGGGGAACGACTGGTTGAGATGTTAAAACAACCACAATATGACCCAATGCCTGTTGAAAATCAGGTAATGATCATCTACGCGGTTATTAATAAATATTTGGCGGATATTGCAGTAGAAGATATAAAAGCATTTGAAAAAGGTTTCTTAGATTATGTGAATACTCAGTACTCGGAAATCGGAAAAAATATCATTGATACTGGAAATTTAGATAAAGAAACAGAACAAAAACTAATTGATGCAATAAATGAGTTCAAAAAACAATTTAAAGAAGAAAAACAAGCTTAAACATGTAGCCAGCGGCTAAATACCCAAATATGGGAGGTGAAATATTGGCTGGAGTAGGTATGAGAGATATAAAGAGACGAATTAAAAGCGTTAACAGTACAAAGCAGATTACTAAGGCGATGGAGTTAGTTTCATCAGCAAAACTTCGAAAAGCAAGACAACGCTTGGAACAGTCTCGTTCATATTTTACAACAATTAAAAATACAGTTGGAGAGTTAATGGCTTCTGCTAATAATATTAACAATCCATATATTAATAAAAGAGAAGTGAAAAAAGCATTATATATTGTGATTACTGGAGATAGGGGATTGTGTGGAGGTTATAATACAAATGCCATCAAAGCCGCCCTAAATCACATGGATCATAAAGACAATACATCCATTGTTGCTATTGGCACAAAGTCAAGGGATTATTTTAAAAAACGTAACTATCATCTGTTTGGAGACTTTATGCAAATTTCTGAAAACCCTAGTTTGCAAGATGCTGAAAACGTAGCAGGGCTAGCAATAGATTTATATGATCAAGGGGAGGTAGATGAGGTTAATTTAGTGTACACAGAGTTTGTAAGTACAATTTCTCATCAACCAAAAGTCATGAAATTACTACCCCTAGAGGTGGATGCTTCAGAAACCAGTGAAGATACTATGGAGGAACAAGAATTTATGGAATTTCAGCCATCCGCTGAGGTATTTTTAGATTACTTGATTCCTAAATACGTCAGAAGCATGGTCTATGGTGCCTTAATTGAATCCGCTACAAGTGAACAAGGTGCTAGAAGGGTAGCAATGGAAAGTGCGACAGATAATGCGATAGATATGATTGATAAGCTAGAGCTTAAATATAACCGTGCAAGACAGGCATCAATAACTCAAGAGATTGCTGAGATTGTTGGTGGAGCAGAAGCACTTAAATGATCGTAAAAAGGAGGTACAGGAATGCCAGAACAAAATGTAGGTAAACTGGTTCAAATAATCGGACCGGTTGTAGATATTAGGTTTAACAATGGTCAACTTCCAGCTTTGTTAAACGCTATTGTGATCCAAGGACCTAAGGAAAATGTAACCGTTGAAGTAGCACAACACACTGGTGATGATACAGTAAGATGTATTGCTATGAGTTCAACAGAGGGGCTTGTAAGAGGTTTAGAAGCTGTAGACACTGGTGCTCCAATCACAGTTCCTGTTGGGCAAGCAACCTTAGGAAGAATATTTAATGTATTAGGTGAAGAGATCGACGAAAAAGAAAGTGTAAACTCGGAGTTCAAGTCACCAATTCATCGACTTGCACCAGCTTTCGATGAACAAGAAGCAGCGACAGAAATATTAGAAACAGGGATAAAAGTTGTTGACCTAATTGCTCCTTACGCTAAGGGTGGAAAAATTGGACTCTTTGGTGGAGCTGGTGTAGGAAAGACTGTTTTGATTATGGAGCTTATTAACAATATAGCTAAAGAGCATGGTGGTCTTTCTGTATTTGCTGGTGTTGGAGAAAGAACGAGAGAAGGAAATGATCTATATCACGAGATGATTGATTCAGGGGTTATTGATAAAACCACCTTGGTATATGGTCAGATGAATGAGCCACCTGGGGCAAGAATGCGTGTTGGTTTAACAGGACTAACAATGGCAGAGTACTTTAGAGATCAAGAAAATCAGGATGTTCTTTTATTTATAGATAATATATTTAGGTTTACCCAGGCAGGTAGTGAGGTTTCTGCATTACTTGGACGTATGCCTAGTGCCGTTGGTTATCAACCAACCTTAGCGACCGAGATGGGGGCGTTACAAGAGCGAATCACTTCGACTAAAAAAGGATCGATTACTTCTGTTCAAGCGGTTTATGTACCAGCGGATGACTTAACTGACCCTGCACCTGCTACAACTTTTGCTCACTTGGACGCAACAACTGTTCTTTCAAGACAAATTGCAGAGTTGGGGATTTATCCAGCCGTGGATCCTTTGGATTCTACTTCTAGGATTTTAGATCCTGCTATTGTTGGAGAAGAACATTATGCAGTAGCTAGGGATGTTCAGGAAGTACTTCAAAGGTATAAAGAACTTCAAGATATTATTGCTATTCTTGGTATGGATGAGTTATCCGATGAAGATAAATTAGTGGTATCAAGGGCAAGAAAAGTTCAACGTTTCTTATCACAACCATTCCATGTTGCAGAACAGTTTACAGGTATGGATGGGAAGTACGTACCTTTAAAAGAGACAATTAGAGGATTTAGAGAGATCTTAGATGGTAAGCATGACGACCTTCCTGAGTCTGCCTTTTTATTTGTTGGAAGCATAGATGAAGTGGTGGAGAAGGCTAAAGGAGAGTAGGTGAAATTATGGCTTCTAAGTTTCGTTTAGAGATTGTTACACCAGATCGGGTTTTCTTTGATGAAGAAGTAACCATGGTAGTTGTCCGCACTGACGACGGAGACGTAGGTCTTATGAGTGATCATATACAAATGGCATCACGAATACCTATTGGTAGAGTTAAAATAAAAAAAGATGGTGAGATTTTAGGCGCATCCGTAGCAAGTGGATTTATAAAAGTTGGGTTAGATAAAACAACCATCATAACAGATGCTGCAGAATGGCCTGATGAAATAGATCCGGAGCGAGCTGAAGCTGCAAAAGAACGAGCTGAAAAACGCTTGCAACAAAAAACAGAGGATGTAAATACTAGGCGTGCAGAAATTGCACTTAATAAAGCACTTAATCGTATTTATGTAAGGGAAACCTTTAGAAAATAATATAAGTGTTTAAATTATAAGAAGCCCTATCGGTTTAATGATAACCGATGGGGCTTCTTATATAGTAGGAAAGTGATCAGACAGCTTTGTTGTCGAAAGAAACCTAGTATGAAATAGCATCAAATTCATGGTCTTCTATTTCTTCAATTGTAATGTGTAATCGAACTGGCAAGGCAATGATCATTTGATAGGAGTGTTGTATCCAACCCATATCTGCATGTATAGATCGGGGAGAGATGTCTTTAGATAGACGATGTAGCCTCACAGCACCGTCTTTCACTTCTAGCCTTCCTGTATATGATTCATTATCATGAGTAAATGGAAACTCAATAATTTCAGATTCTGGGGAGTTAACTAAAGGAAAACGATGAATCACTTGACCATCTACATTAACAACAATTTCTTTTGCTTCTGATTCATCTAAAAAAAGCCTCGGTATAGCAAATATAGAAGAGGCACTTAAAATAACAATAAGTACAATTAGTGCAATATCTGCTTTTGTAAAAATTTTCATTATAAACCTCCTGGATCCTATTAAATTAATCTAAATTTATTAATTTATTTAAGAGATAATACCTCATCTTTGATACTCGAATTTCCACCAATATTACTCGCACTTATATATTATATATGATTTATATGTAAAATGCATCAGATACGTATTCTACAGTAAAAAATTACAAGCATAACTAAATAAAAAAATAATTATTTTAAAAAATAAAAGAGCGTATATCCTCCATTTATCATGTCAATAATGATACTAGAAAGGGAAGAGAAAGTTGCTAAGGAGATGTTTTTCGTCCCCCTTTAACATCATACTTAAACAGCTGACTCTGCCCTTTTTTTATTTGAGATAACTAAAATATTAAAAATATGATAGGAGGTAAAAAAATGAAAAAAAGGTCTATGCTCGGTATTATATGTATATTACTATTATCTTATTTTTGTGTAGGAACATCTTTTTTAAAAGTATCTGCTGTGGAAACCGGCGAGGAAATATTATTAAAAGTTTTTGATAAAAGTGAAGCAGATATACTAGAAACAAATGTACACCTTAGCTTAAATTTAGAAAATCATTTTTTTGAACTGAAAGAACTTAAGGAAATAAAACAAGAATTGATCACGGACTTTAATTTAGAAGGAGAAATTGAGCTTATACATAATAAAGAATCTTATGATCCACAGATTATCTATGAGCATGAAGATTTCAGTTTAAATACTTTTTACGTTACAGAAATATCTGAGACGGATTTGAATCAAATTACTGGTACTTTTATACATAGAAATGGCGATGTAACAGCCTTTATACTGCACTCCACAAAATATGGGGATCAAAAGCAATCTTATATTATATTAGACACAACTAAAAGTAAAAGCTATGATAATATGATTTCGGATTTAGAAAAAAGTAAAAATGTTTTAAAGAAATATGGGAATGATATAGATATAACCACTTCTCTAGTTGGCACTTTTCCTGGAAGATTATCTCAAGAAGAAACAACAAATAAAATTGATAAATTAATCGGGTTTGCTAAGGGAAAAACAGTGGAGAAGGTAACGGACAATATATATACTAGTGTAACAGCTTATACACCATACTTAGGAGAAGTAATACAATATGGAAAAAATACAGTAAACTTTAATATTGCGATGCGTTATAGTGGATATGAGGATCAAACTTACCTATGGGTTGCGACACCTTTAATTACAACTTCATACTAAGACATCTATGGAAAGTGAGGAAAATGAGTTGACGAAGATAATTGTTGAAAAAAGTGGGCCATTAAAAGGAACTGTAAGGGTCAGTGGTGCTAAAAATTCTGTTCTGCCAATTTTAGCTGGGTCATTATTGTCAACGGAAAAATGTTTGTTGGATGAGATACCGGCTCTGAAAGATGTGGACGTTATATGTGAAGTATTGGCAAGTCTAGGAGCTGATGTAAAGCGGTTAGAGCGAGATAGAATTGAAATAAATGCTTTAAATATTGATAATTTTGAAGCACCTTATCATCTTGTAAGAAAGATGAGAGCATCCTTCTTAGTGATGGGCCCTTTATTAGCAAGGACAGGAGAAGCAAGAATTTCAATGCCCGGTGGGTGTGCCATTGGTACACGCCCCATTGATTTACATCTAAAGGGCTTTAAGTCCCTAGGAGCCGAAATAACAATAGGTCATGGTTTTGTAGAAGCAAGAGCAGAAAAATTAAAAGGAAATCAGATTTACTTAGATTTTCCCAGTGTAGGTGCAACAGAGAATATAATGATGGCGGCAGTACTAGCCGAAGGTGAAACCATTATAGAAAATGCTGCGGAAGAACCTGAGATTACTGATCTAGCAGACTTCTTAAATAAGATGGGTGCTAAGATAACGGGAGCTGGTACGGATCGAATATGTATAGAAGGGGTTGAAAAGTTAACAGGTACAAGTCATAGTGTTATTCCAGATAGAATAGAAGCAGGTACATATATGGTCGCAGCTGCAGCTACAAGAGGAGAGGTGCTAATAGAAAATGTTATTTTAGAACATTTAAAACCTATGATTGCTAAGTTAAGAGAAAGTGGAGTAGAGGTTATAGAAGGGGAAAAATCAGTTAGAGTAATTGGGAAAGATAGACCTGTTGCGGTAGATATAAAGACAATGCCTTATCCAGGTTTTCCGACAGATATGCAAGCACAATTTATGGCCCTTTTAAGCATTGCAGAGGGAACAAGTGTACTTATAGAGACCGTATTTGAAAACAGATATATGCATGTTAGTGAGTTAAAAAGAATGGGTGCTGATATAAAGATTGAGGGACGTAGTGCAGTTATAGAAGGAACGGAAAAATTAATGGGTGCTCAGGTTAAAGCTACAGATCTAAGAGCAGGTGCAGCACTTATTATAAGTGGATTGGTATCAAATGGAAAAACTGAGATTTCAGAAGTTTATCACATAGATCGGGGTTATGTAGGTGTAGAAGAAAAATTCAGAAATTTAGGTGCGAAAATTTATCGAGCGTAAATAAATCGATTGTTTATAAAGTTCTAAATTCCCTAGCTTGGACATATACCTTTATAGAAGAAGATTTTAAGTCTATTTCTAAGGGTGATGTCATCTATGCGGGGTATTTTTTTTGCCATAATTATATTTATCATTGTAGTAATTTTAATTCCCATATTTATATTTACTAGTTGTGATTTATCAGTAGAAAAAAATGATTATGTAGAAAAAAATATAGTAGAGTCAGATCTAACAGTAACAGTGTATAATCATAAAACTGATGAAATCATGAAGTTAGATTTAGAGGAATATATAGCAAATGTAGTAGCAGCGGAAATGCCGGCAAGATTTGAAATGGAAGCATTAAAAGCACAAAGTGTAGCAGCAAGGACTTACGCAATCTGGCGCTATTTAAGTCATGGAGAGGAAGGACATCCTGAACATCCGGGAGCGGTATTGTGCACAAGTCATCAACATTGCCAGGAGTGGTTGTCTAAAGAAGAATTAAAGGAAAGGCACGGTAGTGAATGGATGAAAACCTATTGGCCTAAAATACAAGAAGCCGTAAACACAACAACTGGTATAGTTATGACTTACGATATGAAACCAATTGAACCGCTGTACCATTCAACAAGTGGTGGCGTTACTGAAAACTCTGAAGATATTTTTACTTCAGCGGTTCCTTATTTAAGAAGTGTATCAAGCCCATATGAAACCGAATCGCCTGTGCTAGTAGACACTAAGCGTATAAGTGTGAAAGAATTTGTCAACACGATTAAAAAGGAAAAATCGAATATACGTTTAAGTGAAAGAAATTTAATGTCCCAAATAAAGATAGGGGAACGAACTCAGGGTGGAACTATTAAGGAAATCACAATAGGAAATGAGACTCTTACAGGAAGTCAGATAAGAAGGTTATTTGAACTAAGATCTGCAGATTTTGAAATTGATGTGGATGGAAATACAGTAGAATTTACAACAAGGGGCTATGGTCATGGTGTAGGTATGAGTCAATGGGGTGCACAAGGTATGGCTGAACAAGGATCAAACTTTGTTGAGATATTAGAGCATTACTATTTAGGGGTGACATTAAGCAAAATCAAAAGTTATCGTGATTGAAAAACAAAAAAATAACCATATCCACCTGTATAATCAACTTATTTTTGGTGATACTTACAGGTGGAGGTGGATTTTATGTCTGTAGAAAACAATAATAACAAAAAAAATAACAACAAGAAAAATGAAAAGAAAAAGACAACTGAAAGTACATATTCTTTTTTAGACAAGCAAGGATTTTATATTATTCTACTAGTATGCATATGTATTGTTGGAGTAGCCGCTATTTGGTCTTCTAGAGAACCAGAGGATGATTTTTATTTCTCAGAAAGTGACTGGAATGATTTTGAGGATAATTATAATCGTCCAGATGTTACCCTGGTAGAAAACCATGAAGATGATGGGGAACAGGATCAAGCGGTTATGGGGAACGAAAGTAGAGAAGAGACAGATGAAAAGGAAGATGAGCAAAAAGACGAGAATGTAGAAAAAAGTGTAGATGCTTCCGTTGAAGCAGAAGATGAAACAGAACCAGATGAAACAGAACCAGATGAAGAAGAACAAGCTCAAGCTGAAGAGGAAACCCAATGGATCCATTCAGTTGGTAATTACAACATGACATTGCCAGTAATGGGGACCCTAGGAATGCATTTTGCTGAGGATGAACTAGTAGAGCACAGAACCCTTAATCATTGGGCTACCCACAAGGGAATTGATCTACACGCTGAAGAGGGCACACCAGTTAGAGCAGCCCTTGAAGGGGAAGTAATAGAAGTGGTAACAGATCAGTTAATGGGTATAACCATTACCCTACAACATGATGAGAATTTATTAACAAGATACAGTAACTTATCAACACCAAAGATGGTTGCTGTAGGCGATCATGTGGAAAAAGGTCAGGTAATTAGTGGTGTAGGAACAACTGCTTCGATAAAAAAGGTTGAAGGACCATTATTGCACTTTCAAGTTGTTTATGACACAAGACCTGTAGACCCACAGATCTATTTACCCAAAATAGAATAAAGTATATAATTAAAGGTTTCAAATAATAAAAAACAAGCTAAATCATTGATAAATTTGGAAAATCATTAAATTTATAATTCTAAAACAAAATATACCCTCATATTATAGATTAAGACACTATAATAGGGGGAGGTTGCTACGTTGAAGGACTACATCGAAAAGCGGGTTGTGCAAATAGCCAACTACATATTGGATGAGAAGGCGACTGTAAGACAGACAGCAAAAGTATTTGGTGTAAGTAAAAGCACAGTCCACAAAGACGTGACAGAAAGGCTTCCTAAGATAAACCCTTTAGTAGCGAATCAAGTAAAAGATGTACTTGATATTAATAAAGCTGAGAGGCATATTAGAGGTGGAAAAGCAACGAGGATGAAGTATAAAAGAACGTGCTAATTTAATTAATCTTTAAGAAAAAAAGAGTGAATTTATCACTCTTTTTTTCTTTTATGTTTTCTTTTGTGGATTCCTTTAATACAAAATCCCATGACCGCTTTCACGAAGTTGCTCAGGTAACAAAGTTACCGTCAAAAAACCAGGATTTCTAGCGAAGTGGCGCAAGCCACCTTTTTTATATGATTTCCTAGGATAATACTTTTGTATATTAATTTTAAAAATAATTTTTTAAATATAAAAAAAACAGTATTTTCCTAGAGGATTTTGTAAAAAAATATCGAAATCTTATAAGTGATGCATTTATACATTAGAATAGATCAGTGTTATAAGGGATTATTTCATTGATTAGATATACACATAAAATTAACTAAAGGTGGGAAAAAAATGTTTGGATTTGGAACGGATATTGGTATCGATTTAGGGACGGCTAGTGTATTAGTTTTTGTAAAGGGGAAAGGGATTGTACTGCAAGAACCCTCTGTTGTGGCGATTGATAAAAATACCAATGATATTTTAGCTGTTGGACAAGAGGCTAGAAGAATGCTAGGTAGAACACCGGGTAATATCGTAGCAATTAGACCTTTAAAGGATGGTGTTATTTCAGACTATGAAATAACAGAAAAAATGCTTAAATACTTTATTAGAAAGACAACAGGGAAAAGATTTGTTTTCAAGCCTAAAATCATTGTGTGTGTACCAAGCGGTGTGACAGAAGTTGAAAAAAGAGCAGTAATAGATGCATCTAATGAAGCAGGGGCAAGGATGACTCACTTAATTGAAGAGCCTATTGCTGCGGCTATAGGTGCTGGAATGGATATTGCTCAACCAAGCGGACATATGATCGTAGATATAGGTGGAGGAACGACAGACGTAGCTGTTATTTCTCTAGGTGGAATCGTTGTGAGCACTTCAATAAAAGTAGCTGGAGATAAGTTTGACGAGGCAATTGTACGTTATATGAGAAAGAAACATAACATTATGATTGGTGAGCGTACTGCTGAAGAAATGAAAGTTCAAATTGGTGGAGCATTCCCAAGAGATAAGGAAGTCAAGATGGGCGTAAGGGGAAGAAATTTAGTATCAGGCTTACCAGTTAACTTAGAAGTATCAAGTAACGAAGTATTAGAAGCCCTAGATGAAAGTGTATCGGCTATAGCTGATGCAGTTCACTCTGTTTTAGAAAAAACACCACCAGAACTTGCTTCGGATATTGCAAACACTGGCATTGTAATGACTGGTGGGGGCGCACTACTATGGGGCTTAAACCGACTAATTGAAAAAAGAACGGGTATACCAGTTTTTGTAGCAGAAGAAGCAGTATCCTGCGTAGCAAAAGGAACTGGAAAAGCATTAGAATCCATGAATATCATAGAGAATAAGTCGAATAATGGAAGAAATAAATATAGGTAAACCCTTAACATTTTATATAAAATAACCGATAATAATAAGTAGGACTTAATTAATAAAGAAGGAAGGTGAAGTTTGTGTTTAGAGGGCTTTATACTGCAACATCAGCTATGCAAACATCACAAAAGAAACTAGACATTACTTCTAACAACATGTCTAATATGAACACAACAGGTTTTAAAAAAGATGTAGTTGTAACAGAGGCGTTTCCAGAGGTTTTTTTACATAAACTAAATGGAGATATAAGAACAAATAGATTAAACAATCAGTTGGAAGTGAATGTAACAAGAAGTGGACAAGAAGTGTATCTTTCAGCAGAAGGAGGCTTTTTCGCTTCAGAAACAATAAATGGTACCAGTTATAATCGGTCGACAGCCTTTACAGTAGATGAAGAAGGATTTTTAAGGACTTTTTTAAGAGATGCTAATGGACTGCCAGATACAACAGCGGGTAACTATATATTAAATAGACAAGGGGATCGGGTTTTTGTAGGAGATGGAGAATTTGATATTACTCCTCAAGGTCAAGTTGTTTCAAATGGAGAAACGGTAGCAAACCTTATGAGTAATGCCCCAAGGACGGCAATCGGTACGATGAATAGTGGGGTAAGACTAGATCGTATTCATACAAATTTTAACCAAGGAACAATGGAAGAAACAACGAACCCATTAGATTTTGCAATTGAAGGTCGAGGCTTTTTTGCAGTAGAAACGCCTCAAGGTACTATGTTTACTAGAGACGGTAGTTTTACTTTAAATTCCAACGGTGATATTATAGATTCAGAAGGAAATTTCCTCTTAGGCGAACAAGGTATTATTAATACAAACGGTAACGATTTTATTTTAGGCGACAACGGAGAAATTATTGTTGATGGTGAGGTTATTAATACGGTTCAGATTTTTAATATTGCAAATTTACAAGACTTAAGAAAACACGGAATGGGTATGTACTACGTAAACGAAGGAGTAGAAATTGAAGTATTGCCCTTCGAAGGTAGAGTAGTTCAAGGATTTTTAGAGGGATCAAATATTAATACCATTGAAGAAATGGTAGAAATGATTAGCATACTTAGACTATATGAATCAAATCAAAAAGTAATACAAGCCTACGATGATATACTACAGAAGGCAGTTAATGACATAGGAAGATTGTAATTTAGAATGAAGGAGGGGAACTATGAGAGCTTTATGGACAGCAGCTTCAGGGATGAAGTCGCAACAACTAAATATTGATACAGTATCGAATAATTTAGCAAATGTGAATACAACAGCCTATAAAAAACAAAGGGTTGAGTTCAAAGACTTACTTTATGCGAACCTAAGAAGAAACAATGGCGAACTAGAAGCAGAAAGGCCAGTTAACCTGCAAGTAGGTCATGGTGTAATGCCAGGATCAACAGCACGCTTTTTTACTAATGGAGGTCTAGAAAGCACGGAAAACCCTTTAGACTTAGCGATTGATGGGGAAGGTTTCTTTGTTGTTCAAGGCAATGCAGGGGAGCAACTTTATACAAGAGATGGCAGTTTTAAACTAAGTGTACAGGATGGTGTATCTACCATTGTTACTTCTGACGGATACCCTTTATTAAATAATGAAAATACACCGATTGTATTAGAACCAGGAATGGAAAATTTCACAGTATCGGAGTTAGGCGTTATTACTGTAGAAAATGAAGCCGGAGAAATTCTTGAATTAGGAACGGTGGAATTAGTAAACTTTATTAACCCTGCTGGTTTAGAGGCTACTGGACGAAACTTATATCGAGAAACTGCAGCGTCAGGGGAACTCATTCCTATGGAAGAAGAAAGAGATACAAATATTAGGCAGGGTTTTCTAGAAACTTCTAATGTCCAAATGGTAGATGAAATGGTAAGAATGATTACTGCTCAAAGGGCATATGAAATCAGTTCAAAGACGATACAAACCGCTGACGAAATGTTAGGTATGGCGAATAATTTACGCCGATAAAATATAGAGCGTGGTGATTAGATGAACATTCAAGACTTAGCACTACAACATATGAATAAAGGAATTAATGGAAAATCATTAGATAAGATAGACGATCGAGAAAAACTGATGGATGCTTGCCGTGAGTTTGAAGCTATTTTTCTTAATATGATGATGAAGGAAATGCGTAAAACCATTCCAACAGATGGATTGACGGAAAAAAGCCAAGCGAGGGAAATTTTTGAAAGTATGCATGATGAAAAGTTATCTGTTGAAATGGCACGAGGTAAAGGAACTGGACTTGCTAAGCAGTTATATAACCAATTGTCTAGAAGTCAAGAAAGGGGTAAGGTAGATGGAGATGAATAGTATAGATATCCAGAGTAGAATTCCACACAGATATCCATTCCTACTAGTGGACAGAATTGTCGAGATGGAACCAGGTAAAAAGGCTGTGGGAATAAAAAATGTAACCATCAACGAACCCTTTTTTCAAGGACATTTTCCAGGGAATCCAATCATGCCTGGCGTGACGATTGTTGAGGCCCTTGCTCAGGTTGCGGGAGTATGTTGTATGGAATTAGAAGAAAACAAAGGAAAAATTGGGGTTTTTACTGGTATTGATAAATGTAAATTTAGACGACAAGTCGTGCCAGGAGATAAACTAACCCTTGAGATCGAAATGGTTTCATTAAGGCGAGGTATTGGTAAAGCAGAAGCAAAAGCTACGGTTGATGGTGAGCTTGCCTGCTCTGCAACTTTAACCTTTGCCCTAATAGAAAATAAAGGCATGTAAATGATTTGAATATAATATAACCCAGTATCCACTGATACTGGGTTATATTATTCTAGTGATAAAATATGGGTTAAGTAATTTTAGACATTGAAGAATTTCCATAACATCTATATAAATGCACTCTTATAAAAAGTCATTAACATTGATTTGTATTTTCTCAATATAGAATATCTTGAACATAAAGAGAATGTGCTTTATTAAGGTCGATAAATTCATCTTTAACTTTTACTAATGGTTTTGTTGGTGACTGAGGATTATTCATAATAATTTGTCCAATCAGACCATTACTTAACAGTACACTAGCACCAATATAAAAGTCACTCATTTTTTTAATAAAGGTAGTCACAATCTTGGAATCTAACTGACCAAAGCAATCGGACAGAAGTTGTTCAGCAGTTTTAAATGGAGACTGTTTATCTTTATAAACGCGCTTGCTTGTCATTGCATCGTAAATATCGGCTACTGCAATAATTTTTCCAAATAAATGAATGCGATTTCCTTTTATACTATAGGGATAGCCAGACCCATCTTCTTTTTCGTGGTGTTGTAGAATTCCCATTGCAATATCATACTGATAATGGTCACTTAACTTAAATAGATCATGACCTAATGTAGGATGAGATTTTATTTGACGAAACTCTTCTACTGTTAACTTCCCTGGTTTCATTACAATTTCTTTAGAAATTTTTAATTTCCCAATGTCATGTAGTAGGGCGGAAGAAATTAAATTTTTAAGTTTTAAATTATTTAGACTAAGCCACTTACCGATGAACATAGCATATATACTAACATTCACACTGTGTTGATAAGTATATAAATCTTCATTTTTAAGTTGGGCCATAATGTGAAAGGTTTTTTGTATATCAGTAAAGTGGGACATTTGATCAATAAGATTATTGATTTTATCCAGTTGTAAAGTATTATTACTTTGAATTTCGTCCATAAAATCTACGACTTTTTCAGTAGATTTCTTATATGTATCATACATTCGTTTTTCTTTTTTATATCTTTTATCAATGTTAGATTGTGGTTCATTAAGAATTTCAAAATACTCAATATTCCATTTCGATAAGAAGTTAATAAGGTGGTCAGAAATAACAGTTCCCTTTGGTAATAATAATAGTTCATTTTCTGAATACAAATCTGTTTTTAAAATCATACCGCTAGTAAGTTGATGGAATACAACTTTAGGCAATAGGGATCCCTCTTTTCTAATGAAAAGTACTTGTCTAAGTTTAATTACTTACCAGTTTCCTTACTTAATAAACTTAATACAATATATCTTGAACGTAAAGGTCACCTTCGTTACTTAAATCAATAAATTGATCTTTAATCTTTATCAAAGGTCTAGTTGGCTCTGTTGGGTTTTTCATTACAATTCTACCAACACGACCGTCGTTAAGAACAATACTTGAACCAATATAAAAGTCAGCCATTTTTTTAATAAAAGTGGAAACAATAAAAGGATCAAGCTGTCCGTAGGAGCTAGATAAAAGTAATTCTGCAGTTTTAAAAGGGGACTGCCTGTCTTTATATACCCTTTTTGATGTCATTGCATCAAATATGTCGGATACAGCGATGATTTTAGCATAAAAGTGAATTTTATTCTTTTTTATACCAAAGGGGTAACCAGATCCATCTTCTTTTTCGTGATGTTGTAGAATACCCAGGGTAATATCATGACAAAAGTAAGTATGGTAACGAACAATATTATATCCATATATGGTGTGTTTTTTAATTTCACTAAACTCGTCGTCAGTTAGCTTACCAGGTTTCATAATGATGTTTGGTGAAATTCTGTTTTTGCCGATATCATGCAGGAGTGCAGCATAAACAAGCTTTTTTAAACTGCTTGTATCAAGGGCTAACCATCGTCCTAAAAACATGGTGTAGATAGCCACGTTAATGCAGTGTTGATAGGTGTAATGATCTTCGTCCTTTAGTTTGTTAATAACCTGTAGTGCTTCGTGGATATCTTTAAACTGCATAATTTCATTAACGACATTTCGTACTTCATCAAGTTTTAGTTTGTTACATCCTTTTAAACCGTCCATAAACTTAATAATTTTTTCTGTTGCTAAATGATAGGTATCATATTTTTTTTGATCCTTTTCTTTTCGATCTTCAATTGTTTCTTTTGGTTCGTTAACGATGTTTACATGCTCTAGATCCCACTTAGTTAAGTAATATATAATATGTTGAGTGAGTACAGTGTCTTTAGGTAAAAGAAAAACACCATTCGAAGAATATAAGTTTTTTTCAATTACCATACCAGGTGTCAGATTTGAAAAATTTACTGCTGGCAAAGTAATCCCTCATTCCTATTTTTTAATAAAAATAATCATATTTTTAGTTTAATTAGATACTTATAGTAAATAATGCAATGAGCTTACTTATTAAGTATAGTAAAATATAATATATATATTACCACTGTGTACATAATTTGACAATTGCAGGTTTTCTTTTTTAAACTTTGGATAAGTATATTAATAAAAGTTTATAAAAATTCGTTACTAGTTCATTTTCTCATTGCTTATAAATTTATAAAGGGACAAAAAGGAGAGATAAAATATGCACATATTAATTGTAGATGATGAAAAAACCTTAGTAAAAGGATTAAAAAGAAGTTTAGAAACAGAAGGATATCAAGTATCAGTTGCCTTTGAAGGGGAGGAAGCATTAAAGTTTATCAATCATCACACCTATGATCTAATTATCCTTGACTTAATGTTGCCAAAAATTGATGGCATAAGCCTCTGTAGAATGATTAGACAAAAACAGGACACGCCGATTATTATGTTAACGGCTAGAGATGGAGATATAGATAAAATATTAGGGTTGGAAATGGGTGCGGATGACTACATGACAAAACCATTTAATACCCGAGAGTTAATTGCAAGGGTACGAGCAATATTAAGGCGAGTAGAAAATCAAAGTGAAATAACTGAAAAAGATCAAGTATATTATTCAAAAGATATAGAGCTAGATACAAAATTTAGAACAATAAAAAAAGCTGGTACTGAAATTGAATTAACACAAAAAGAATTTGATATATTATCCCTATTAATTAGAAATAAAGGCCGAGTTTTTCCAAGAGAAGAGATTTTCCAACTTATTTGGGAGGAACCCTGCTATGATACTCGAACCATAGATGTGCATATTAAAAATATACGAGAAAAATTAAAAGATCATGATGAGACTAAGCAGATTATTCAAACAAAGTGGGGCGTGGGATATTTTTTTAGAAGGGACTGATGCACAATGTTAAAAACAATAAGAAGAAAGCTGATCCTTGTATACATAACTTTGATCGCAGTTCCTTTAATTATTATAAATTATCTTGCTATACAGAATATGCAAGAGTCCATTTTAAATGAAATTCAGGTAACCCAATTGAAAAATGCGAATATTATTTCAACGCTATTGCAAAATGATTTTAATAACTATTTTGAACTTAATCGAACTTTAACAGAACATAGTTTACCTATAGATGGTAGGATTATCGTTTTAAATAAAGACAATGAGGTATTAGCTGATAGTTTTCACAGTTATGAAGGGGAGCGAATAAATAATCGAGAAATTCGTAACGCATTAAATATGAACGAAGGTATTGGATTTTATCCTGAACAAGCCACACTCCATGTCGCAGTTCCAGTTATTAAAAGACGAAGTGGCTCTAGAGAAGTTTTAGGAGCTGTATTGATATCTAGCTCAGTACAAGAACAATTAATCCAGGTTGATGAATTTCAACAGCAATTATATATGATATCCTTTGCTGCAGCATTATTAGGGTTAGCAGGCGCAGTTTTTGCTAGTAATAAAATTGCAGAACCAATTGAAAATTTATCAAAAGCATCTAAAAAAATAGCCCAAGGGAATTTTAAAGAAAAAATAGTGGTTCAGACGAAAGATGAAATAGGAAAACTTACTGAGAATTTTAATTATATGAGTAATGAGCTAGCACGCATAGATGAAGGGAGACTTCAATTTATTGGGGATGTATCCCACGAATTAAAAACACCCCTAGCGTCTATGAAGGCTTTGATTGAGTCATTAATATATGGCGAAGACGATATAGAAGTGTATAAAGAATACATAGGCGATATGGACAGTGAAATTGACCGTTTGACAAGTTTAGTGAATTCATTATTATCCATAACAAAAATGGAAGCAATGGGACTTAGGAAAGAAATCCTATCCTTGAACAATATAGCTAAAAGTGCGGTTAAAGGAATGAAGCCTTTAATGGATAAAAACAAAGTAATTGTTGAAATAGATTTAAAGAATACCCTGAAAGTAAAGTGTGATGAAAATAAGATCAAAGAGGTATTCATCAATCTTATTGACAATGGAATTAAGTATAGAGATCAAAATAAAGAAAAGAATAAAATATGGATTTATGATAAAAGGAAAAAAGAAAAGTATCTATTAGTGATTGCTGATAATGGAATAGCTATGACAGATAAAGATAAAGATCTGGTTTTTGATAAGTTTTTTAGGGCAGATTTTTCAAGAGCAAGGGATACTGGAGGGGCTGGACTTGGACTTTCAATTGTAGAACAAATAATTGATTTACATGGGTGGCGCATTCATGTGGAGAGTGAACTCGGTGTAGGAAGCAAATTTATTATTGAAATTCCTCAAGAAGCTTTAATGAAAGCTTAACAGTTTCTTTACATTTCTTAAGGGTATGTTTAATAAAGGGTAGTATAATTTAATTACATCAAATGAGAAGAGGAGCATTCCTGTAATTAACTAAATTTGAACTTTGCAAAGAAAGAAACCTCGCAGTAAAATGAAATTATCACTGGC
>NZ_JAVKGO010000011.1:0-72761 GCF_031432315.1 Serpentinicella sp. ANB-PHB4 | reverse complement strand
ATTCTTTAAATTTCCAAGTGAAATTAGAAAAATCATGTATACTACAAATGCTATAGAAAGTCTTCATAGACAATTCCGTAAAGTTACAAAAACAAAGTCAGTATTTCCGTCAGACCAGGCATTAGAAAAGATGCTTTATCTAGCCAGTCAAAACGTAATAAAAAAGTGGACACAACGATATAGAAACTGGGATAACATCTTAAACCAGCTTATGCTTCTCTTTGAAGGAAGAATAGAACCTTACCTATAAACCATAGGCAAGGCTCCAGATACAGTTCAATTAGACGTTTCCAACTCATAAGTCTTATTGAATTAAGAGCACATTGCTCCATGATAATAATTATTGCCAAAATTATATGATACTAGTATAGAATCCTATAATTTTGACAAAATAAATAATACATGTTATTTATATCCAACTGAATATTTCTTGCCAGATTGAGTTTTATTATTTACTCAATAAGCACAAATTTATTTACAGTCTCAAGAGGAACCGAAAGGTTCCTCTTTTTTAGTATTATTTAAGCTTTAAATCTTTGAATCTTTTCTTGCATTTCTTCTGCTAGTTTTGCTAATCCTTCACTGGCGTTAGCAATTTCTCCCATGGATGCTGTTTGCTCCTCCACAGATGCAGATGCCTCTTCTGTACCTGCAGCATTTTCTTCGGCTACTGCAGCAAGGTTTTGCATTATATCTGACAATTCACTTTTCACTTTATCCATGGTTTCTACTGAAGCAACAGATTTTGTTACTATATCTTTTACATTTTCAATTTGTTCGGAAATACCATCAAATTTACTTTCCGTTGTTTCTACACTACTCATTTGTTCTTCAATAATCGTTAACACTGATTTCATTGTATCAACAGCACTATGGGAGTTATCTTGTAACACCTTAAGCATGCTATCTATATCTTTTACCGACTGAGTAGATTGCTCTGCTAGGGTTCTTATCTCTTCTGCCACTACCGAGAAACCTTTTCCTGCCTCTCCTGCTCTTGCTGCCTCTATGGCTGCATTAAGGGCAAGTAGATTGGTTTGAGTCGCAATATTTTCAATTAATTGACTTGCTTCACTTATTTTTTCTGCACTTTCATTCGTATTTAAAGTAGTTTTATAAATAGTCTGAATTGCATCATTTGTTTCTTTTGTCTTGCTTGTCAGTAACCTAATATTCTCCACCCCATCATCTCTCAGTTCGGATAAATGGGCTGTTGCTGCCTCTATTCTTGCCATATCTTTTAAATCTTCTTCAATTATACCGTTTAATTCAATTGTTTTTGTTACACCAGTTTCAGTGTCTTTGGCTTGATCAGTGGCTCCCTCGGCAATTTCTTCGATGGTTTTAGCCACTTCCTCTGCTGCCATAGCAGATTGTTGACTTGTAGCGGTCAACTCCTCTGATGATGCAGCTACTTGTTGAGAAGTATCGGTCATATCCTGAATAAATTCCCTTATGTTGTCGCTTAAAGTTTGGAAAGCTCTGGCTAGACGCCCTGTTTCATCTTTATTTCCTTTTAATGTTTCTGGTACATTATCTCTCACGTCTAGTTTTGCAATTTTTTCTGCAAATTCTGTTAATACAGTAATAGGTTTTGATAGAGATTTTCCTAAAAAGTATACAGGGATTAAACTGATTAATAAAATAATAATTGTTATTAATATCATTTGTTGTCTTACTTCTGATTCGAAGGCCATTATCTCTTCGGCACCAATTCGCACTGCTAGAAACCATTCTGTCCCTTCTATAGGAGCAAAACCAGAATAAATCGTTTCGCCATCAAACTCGTAAATATCAATGCCTTGCCCTAGTTCTATTACTCTAGCAAAGGCATCACCTAGGGTTGCTAGGCTCTCATCAGACTGGGCAGCTACAATTGGGTTAAACTGATCTAAAACAAACTGACGGTTTGGATGGGCCATCGTATTCCCTTCACTATTCATAATATATGCATACCCTTCTTCTCCGTAGCCCATATCATCAATTGTGTTGCTTAAAGACTCCCCATCAGCTCGGGCTATTAACACACTGACAACTTCTCCTTGAACTTCTACTGGAACTGCATACATAATTACCGGAGCATTTGTTACTCTACTAATAATAACATCGGATACATTAGATTCTCCCTCAAAGGCTCTTTGTACATAGTCTCTATCGCCTAATTGGGCAGTATTGCCATCCTGATATCTAGCGGTTCCGTCTGGGGAAACAATCCCTAGTCCTAGAAAATTTAATCTTTCGTACTCGGTGATCAATAATTCTTGCTGGGTTTCCCAGTCCATCGAGGTTATATCCCTTTGACTAGCAATTGTCTCTAATATGGCTTTTTGCTCTCTTAGTCGACTTTCAAAAAGATTTGCTCTTTCCTGGGCTAGTAATGCTAGTGTATTTTCTACTTCTGCACTTAATTCATTTTGTGTTGTTCTTATAGATAGAAAACCAAAAACACTAGAGATAATAATTAAAATAATTGAAAAATAAATAATTAGTTTTTGTTTTATACTTTTCATAGTTGTTGCCTCCTCTTATTGCTCATATTATGTCTTCATTCTGCTGTCACAAATTCATGTATCTATTTTTACTAAGTTTACTTTTTCTTTTCGTGACATTTGCTTTATTTCATACTCTCTTTTCATGGCTGCCTCCTTTGTTTCAAATGACTCAAAGTATACTACCTTAACTGGTAGTCTGGCCCGTGTATATTTTGAAGCGGTTCCTTGATTGTGTTTTTCAACCCTTTTCTCTAAATTATTTGTCCAGCCTGTGTAGTAACTTCCATCTTTACACGCTAAAATGTACACGTAGTTCATCATTATGCAGCCCCCATTATGTTACTTATTATTGATATGTTCATATTTCTTAAGTAATGTGTAAATTTAGTTAGTTAATTTGCAAGTTTTGTGCCAAGATGTAAATAGGACTTTAGTACTATTTATATACCCATTGTAATTTAGTTAAAACTAAAATTAATATCCATGTTTTTGTAATGTTAGTCATTATTAATCAACATGTGACAATTTGATTCACAAAATCGTTTTTACTTCTTTCGGGTCATATGTATCAAATAATTTCATGTATCAATTTGATTCAACTTTGTTTTATATCTTTTGCTTCATTAAGAAATTTATATTTATTATACTACACAATATGAAATACTCAAGAATTAATTGCCTATTTTTAAAATATTTATTTCTAAGTGTGTTATGATTTCTCTATGCAATTTTTTGTACCTATACTATAATAAATATACAAAGTTATTTCAAATTGTAATATCCCATTAATAAAATAGGATAAATGTAGGCATCTAAATCAGTATAAATTGATCAATGAAAGAAGGAATCTTCATGAATACCTTTGGTGACCAGTTAAAAACATTGCGAAAAGCAAAAAAATTAAAGCAAAAAGATTTGGCTACACTCCTTGGAGTTGCGCAAACAACAGTGGCAAATTACGAAAATAATTCAAGGTTTCCCGGGGAGTCTGTACTTAAACAAATAGCCGACTTCTTTCAAGTCTCACTAGATGAACTTTTAGGGAGGGAGGCTTTTCTCTATCGCTTAGAAAATACTGACTCCCCGCTAAAGTTAGATCATATTAAGAATCAGTTTTTAACCAAACTATTAAATCAGAATGACCAGGAAGCTAAGGATCTGATTTTTAAAGCAGTAAAGGCAGGAGTGGACATCAAAGATATCTACAAAGATGTTTTAGCAGTAAGCATGTATGATGTCGGTTATCTTTGGGAACGAGGAGAAATATCCATTGTTGATGAACATTTTTTTACTCATACAGTAAAAAGTCTTATCTATCAGCTTAATCTGTTCATTAAGAAAAACCCTAAGCAGGATCACAGCGCCTTGTTTGCACTGCCCTCTAGCGAGCTACACGAAATACCATTATTAATTTCTAAGGATCTTTTAGAAATGGAAGGCTGGAAGAGTTATTATCTAGGTAGTACTGTACCGGCTTATTGTGTTGTGGAGGCTTTAGAACGATTTTCTTGTCAATTATTAATTATGTCTGCAACTATGGATTATAATGTGGGTCATATTAAAAGTATTATAGATTCCGTCAGCACAAGAACAAAGCTAAAAAAAGTTAAGGTTGTCGTTGGAGGAAACGCCTTTAACCGAAGCCCATTACTGTACAAAGAGATTGGGGCCCACGGATTTGCAAAAACTACAGAAGAACTAATAGATTTATGCGGTAATTTAATTGATAAACATTAATAAGTTTAGGTAAAGTCTAATATTAAATGACCAAAAGTGAACAGAATTGACTGTATTTGCAGTATCCTAAACATTAACTCAAAACTTCCCTGTTTTTAAATTTAAACTATATTAACTATGATCCGTTCCCAAAATATACTAATATTTAAATAATCATTAGTAACCTCTACTGTGGTATCATATAGATGTATTATACTACTTTTGAAAGGAGGACCTACTATGAAAATCAATTTTAAAGCATGGGGCTTAGGTGGAAAATTAATATTTATTTCTACATGCCTTGCTGTTCTTTCTATGTTTATGACATGGGCAGATGTGGGATTTTTATCGGCTTCAGGTTTTCAGCAACAAGGATATCTATTTTTAATTCTTTACATATATCCAGTCTATAAATTATTAAAGGAAGAATCTATTAATAAAAAAATTGGACTAAGTTGTAGCATCGTTGCCGTTGTTGGAAGTATTCTTTATCTAGGTTCAAAAAGTGTTGAAGTATTTGGTCAAACTGTGAACACAGCGGGGACAGGATTATATCTTTTTGTTTTAACTGCAATTCTTTTAACCATTGGTATTTTTAAATATGAAGTATAAAGCATGATATAAAAAACTTAATTTAGCACTTTATACAAAAAGACAAAATAAATCTTTAGAGATTTACTTTGTCTTTTTTGCTATCTATTCCTTTAGACAGTAACTACTACTGTGGTTGATACATGCCATTAGCTTGCATATAGTTAAATATCTGTTCTCCATGTTGTTGCTCTTCTTTTTGAATATGATTTAACACTTCTCTAACATTTGTATCTGTAAATTCGAATATAGTTGTATCATATGTACTAGATACATACTTCTCTGTCATTAAAAGGTCGTTACATAAAATATCGTCGCTTACATTAGTAAGGTTAGATCCACTATTTTGAGTTTGCTGTTGCCCTTTTTGTTGGTTTTGCATTCCTTGTTGGTTTTGCTGCTGTCCTTGTTGTTGGTTTTGCATGTTTGGTACTTGTCCACCAAGTATTTGATTGATTGTGTCATAGTGGTTTTGCTCCTGCTGCTTTAAACTAAGAAAAAGTTGTTTTAATTGAGGATCTTGTGCTTCGTTTGCATAATTATCATATTTTATTATACACATTTCTTCATGTTTTTTCTGATCCTCTAAAAGTAATCTCTCTTTTTGTGTTAGCTGAATAGTTGTCATGTTATAATCACCTCCTATTACTTATTCTGAAAAATATCTCTTGATTTTATTCACTTTTATTATTTTATTCCTAAATATGAATAATGTGGTAGAATTAATAGTGTATATACGCTTATCTACTAACATAAGCTTTTACGATAAAGTTGTTTACTATTTATAAAGGGAGGAATAAAAATGCCATTTTTTATTGCCATTGCTGTAATTGTTTTAATCGTTCTTTGGTTTATAAGTGCGTATAATGGTTTTGTTAAACTTAGAGAAAGGGTTAAAAATGCCTGGGCTCAGGTTGATGTACAATTAAAGCGTCGTTATGATTTGATCCCTAACCTAGTTAACACGGTTAAGGGCTATGCAAAACATGAGAGAGGTACCTTTGAAGATATAACAAAGGCTCGTTCCCAAGCGATGAATGCTCAATCTATCGCAGAACAATCCGAAGCAGAAAGTCAGCTAACCGGTACTTTAAAAACCCTATTTGCTGTAGCGGAAAACTATCCTGAATTAAAAGCAGACGCTAATTTTAAGCAGCTTCAAGAAGAGTTAACGAACACGGAGAGCAAGATTGCTTTTTCTAGACAGTTTTATAATGATACTGTACAAAAGTTTAATGTGAAAATTAAAGTTTTCCCAAATAACATAATTGCCGGTATGTTTAATTTTAATAAAATGGACTACTTTAACTTAGATGGTGAAAAAGAAGCGCGAAACACTGTAAAAGTTGATTTTGATTTTGACTAAGGGGGATTTTTATGAATATAGATAAAAAGCTTTTACATAGAGTATCCCTACTTCTACTTATTTTCTTTTTTAGTTTTTCTACTGATCTTGTTTATGCAGACCGTTCTCTAGAAATACAAGAAGTAAATATTATAGCAGAAGTATTTACCGATGGTACAATGGCCATACAGGAAGAACGAACAATATATTTTGATGGAGAATATAATGGGTTCTACCAAGATATTAATATGGACTCAGGTGTAGAAATAAGGGATGTTGTTGTCAAAGAAAATAACCAACCCTATGAGTTTAATCCTAGTGATGACTACGGTCCTCCGGGTACATATTTAATAAGAGAATACCCTAATCGCTTACATGTCGACTGGAGTATAGAAGCGCAAAATGAACAACGAACCTTTGTCATTGAATATGTTGTTGAAAATGAAGTTAAGGTTCACAATGATGTCGCCGAATTAACCTATCAATTCATTGGTAATGAGTGGGAAGATTCCCAGCGTAACGTTAGGGTTCATCTTACCTTGCCCGAGGGGTCTTTAGATAAAGATTTACGGGCTTGGGGACATGGTCCATTAGATGGCAATGTAACCATATTAAATGAGCGAGAGGTTATTTGGGAAATTGACCGACTACCAAGAAAAACTTTTTTAGAGGGTAGAGTGACTTTTACACCTTCAAGTGTTATGGCTCCCCATTTAGAAACAGGATTTACTGCACTTCCGGATATTCTTGAAACAGAAGAACGCTTAGCAAATAGAGCCAATCGACTTCGTACCCTTGGAAAATTAGACATTCTATTTGCAGCAATTGTTTTTGTTTTATCAATTATCCTTTCAATATTCCTAAGAAAACGATATGCTAAACCTTACCCCACTACCTTTGATGGAGACTACTATCGTGAACTACCTGCTAATTATTCCCCGGCAGAATTGGGAATTTTAATTAGGAAAGGAACCCCGAATGAAGATGATTTTACTGCTACAATCATCGATCTAGCATATCGAGGGTACATACGCTTAGATGAATATGATTATACAAAAAAAGGAATCTTATCTGCTAAAGATGAAACGGATTACAAAGTAACAAGATTAGAAAAAGAGGATGGTTTATTAAAACATGAAAGAAAGATATTAGAATTTTTATTTGAAAAAATTTCTACAAATGAGAAGGAAATTACTTTTAAAGAAATCGAAAAGTTTGCAAAGAAAAAACCCGAGAAATTCCAAAAATTTTGGTCTAAATGGATTGAAGATCTTAGCCTAATTGGAAAAAAACATAGGTTTTTTGACCAAAGTAATACAACTGGAATTGCAATTGGAACTATAACGGGAATTATACTTGGCATTTTGGGTATTACTGCTTTAATTACAGGTATCGTTCCTATTATGGGCATTGCTTTAATTGCATCTGGAGTTATAGTCTTAATTGTTGGTATCACGATTCATCGCCGCTCCCCTAAAGGCGAGGAAGATTATGTCCGTTGGATGGCTTTTAAAAAGTTTTTACTTCACTTCTCTGAAATGGAACGACATGAACTGCCATCTCTTGTTATTTGGGAACATTATATGGTCTATGCCGTTACTTTAGGTGTAGCTAAAGAAGTAATGAAACAACTACAGGTTGTATTCCCAAATCTGACAGATGGTAATCGCTCATTTGGATATGGGTGGTACTATTATAGTGTGGGTTCTAGAGCTTCTTTAAACTCACCACATACAGGGTTCCAAGGCTTAACATCAAGTATTAATAATTCTATTACTGCGGCTCGAAGCCATGCTTCTTCCGGATCTGGATCCGGTGGCGGATTTTCCGGTGGTGGCGGATTTGGCGGCGGCGGTGGCGGTGGTGGCGGTCGTTAAAACACTACAGCCTTTTCACTTAGACAGACGGTATTATATACCGTCTGTTTTTCTATTTATGCCTTCACTGCCTTTAATTTTTCTACTTGGTTTTTGTATTTTTTTAACAAAATACCAGCAAAAAAATAAATCGTATTCTTTGTAATCTACTTTAATTTATTTGCAGTTATTACTTTAAAAAATGTATATCACAAACTTTTTACATTACTTCTTCTTTTAAATGTTATTCACCTCATTTTTTTCAAAAATATAACTATTAATTAAACGTATATAAGTTTATTTTTTTCGCACACTATTAGTAAATAAAAGCATTAAAATATAATCTAATGAATGAGGTGATTTGACTTTGAAAAAGAATAAACTATTTCTATTGCTTTTAGTTGCATTTCTAGTTATATTTTCAGCTGTAGGATGTAGACCTGAGGAAACACCACCACCAGATGGTACTGAAACACCACCTGCTGACGATCCGATTACAGATCCAGTAGGAGATGGTCAGTATGAAGATGGTACTTACACTGCTCAAGGTGAACCAACTGATAGAGGTTGGCAAGCTGAAATTGAAATTGTGGTAGAAGGTGGACAGATTACAGAAGTTAATTATGAAGAGCTAAATGAAGAGGGTGACCCTAAATCTGAAGATGAAGAATATAATGACAGATGGAGAGATGTTGCTGAGACAGATGCAACAGAAGCATTTCCAGGCTATGAACAAGCTTTAATAGAATCTCAAAACGTAGAAGATGTAGACGTTATCACTGGCGCTACAACCACACATGAAACTTTTACAAGATTAGCAAGTGAAGCTTTAGATATGGATATGATGGATCCTGGTATGGATGATGATATGGATGATGATGATGATGCTGCAGCTGACATGGATGATGATATGGATGATGCAGGTGGTATGGACAATAATGATAACTAATATTTTTACACAAATAAGGCACTTAGGTGCTTTATTTGTTTTTTTGTTAAAATTAAGATATTATTAAAAAGATATTTAAACTGAAAGGGGGAAGTTTATGTTTGAGCTTATAAACGTTACATATAAAGATATTTTAAGTATAGAGAATTTATCTATCCCGGAAAATAAAATAACTAGTTTAGTTGGGGAAAGTGGTAGTGGCAAAACTACATTAATGCGATTATTAAATAAAATGATTAGTCCATCTACGGGAGATATTTTCTATAAAGATAATAAATTAAGTAAGTTAAATACGTTAGAACATAGACGCAATATTGTTATGCTCTCTCAATCTCCTGTAATTTTTCCCGGTAACATTAAAGAAAATTTGATTGCTGGTATTATTTTCTCAGAAAAAAATATTCCTGACGATACTAAATTAGAAGAAGTTTTAAACTTAATTTATTTAAATAAAAATTTAACTGAAGATGCTGAAAATTTATCAGGTGGGGAAAAACAACGATTAGCTCTTGGGAGAGTGCTTCTTATGGATCCTGATGTTTTATTATTAGATGAGCCATCCTCTGCTTTAGACGATGACTCAGAACAGTTGGTTATTAATAATGTATGTAATTATATTATCGAAAAGGGTAAATCTCTTTTAATGGTAACCCACTCAAGAGAAATTGCTAAATCTTTTTCTAATTATATTATCGAAATTAATGATGGACGAGTTATTAGTAATAAGGAGGTTTAAAGGTGGATAGTATTATTGAATTGCAAATCTGGCAAGTTGCTGCAGCATACATTTTTGTTGCCTTATTACTGGCTATTGTAAAAATTAAAAAGATAAACAGAGAACGAGAGATTTTATTATCTACAGTCCGAATGACATTACAGCTTATTCTAACAGGTTATGTTTTAGTATATTTATTTGAAAACCCACATCCTTTATTAACCATTGCTGTGCTTATGCTTATGCAAGTTTTTGCAGTTAAAAATATATATAAGCGTGTGAAGCACGATATGACAAAAAAACTAAAGCATGTAATTGGTTTTTCTATGATTATAGGTACCCTTGTTAGCTTGGTTTATTTTGTTTTAATTGTTATTAATCTTTCTCCCTGGTATGAACCCAGATACTTCATTCCTCTAGGTGGAATGATCATTGGAAATGCCATGACCGGAATCGCCTTAGGTACTAACCAACTTATTGATGGTATGCAATCAAAAAAACATCTTGTTGAAGCTGCGTTAATGCTTGGTGCAACTCCTAAGGATGCTTCAAAAACTATTGTAAACAATGCCTTTGACTCAGCTATTTTACCTACAATTAATTCTATGCTTGGTATGGGGATTGTGTTTCTACCAGGCATGATGACTGGACAAATTTTATCTGGGGTCTCCCCACTTACTGCTATTGAGTATCAAATTGCAATTATGTTAGGGATTCTTGGTAGTGTGTCTTTGTCGGTTATTTTATTTGTGCAACTTGGTTATAAAACTTTCTTCAATGATGAATATCAATTAAATGAGTAAATCGATTACGTAGGACTTTCTTATATAGAAAAGACGGTTTCCTTACAGAAACCGTCCCATTCCCAGAGCTAAAATGAGTGCACCAAAAAACACTGACCACTTTAGTATCTTTCTCTTGTATTCAATTTTCATTCTTCTTCTCTCCCTTAACCCTTAATACATTATTATATGTCTTTACATTCAGAAATATGACAGGTTTCTTTAATTTCTTTCTCATGAAAACATGGATCAAGGTGTACAACAATGTCCTTTACATTTTTTACTTTAGACCTAATAATTCGTTCAACCTCATCTGAAATCTGATGTCCCTTCGATATACTTAATTTGGAGCTAACACACACTTTTAAATCTATAAAAACTTTTGAACCATGCTTCCTGGTTCTTATATCGTTTATATTTTTTATCTCTTCATGCTTTAAGAGAAGTTCTTTGATTTCTTCTAGTTTATCTAGGTTAATTGACACATCAATAAGTAGCTGAAAACAATCCTTAAATATGGAAAATCCAATTTTTATAACAATCAATGACACAAATATCGCAGCGATAGCATCTAGTACATCTACGCCCATCCTTGACCCTACAATACCTATTAGTGCGGCTAAAGATGAGAACGCATCGGACCTATGGTGCCAAGCATCCGCCATTAGGGCTTTGCTTTCAATTCTTTTACCTACACGATAGACATACTGATATTGCAATTCTTTAAGCGCAACTGATATTATTGCTCCAAAAACTGCAAGCTGGCCTGGTATGTTGGCTGTACCTGTAGCCATAACGGTTCTTATGGAATTAACCCCTATGTTAAATCCAGTGTATAAAAGAACAATGGATAGTAAAAACGTAATAACTGTTTCTATCTTTTCGTGGCCATATTGGTGTTCTTCATCTCTTGGTTTTTTTGATAAAACCAAACTTACAATTACACCTATCGATGTAATTACATCAGATATAGAATGAACCCCATCAGCAAGTAAGGCCCTACTATTTGCAAGGTACCCTATTCCAACTTTAATAACGACTAAAATCAAATTAATTACAATGGTTACTACTAATACTTTATTTAATTGTGCATTTTCTACATTATTATTAAGATTCATTTTAATTCCTCATTTTAAAAGATTATTCGATTATATCTTTTAAATTATTTTATTAGGTATAAGTATTATATGTGCTTTGCCTTTTTTTGTAAACCATTAATTTCAAACCAATAACTTTCAAAATTAATAAAGAAAAAATGTCTAAAATATAGCTTGCTATTCTAGACATTTTCTCTAATTAAATTTCTACGATACTTAACTTGTTTCCCCGCCATTCTAAAAATTTTTCAAAATCTTTATAATCCATGGTTACACTGGCTGTGTTTACATTTGGATGAAAAGTTATTTTCTCAATTTCTATCAAGTCCTTATCTATTAGCACTTGGACTTTTCTTTCTTCATCATTAATTAATCCTAAAGGAGATACTGCTCCCGGTTTTAATCCTAAGTGTTTTTCCATTCTCTCTTTTGATGCAAAGCTAAGCCGCGTACTGCCTATTTGCTTAGCTAATTGTTTGAGATTAGGTTGCTTTGATCCTTCCACCATTAATAAGTAGTGAATTTTGCCACTAGAATTTCGTAAAAATAAATTTTTGCAATGTATTTCCTCTGTATCTATATTAAGTTCCTTAATTATTTCCATTGTGTGAGCTGGAGGATGTTCATACTTTATATAATCGATATTTAGTTGATCTAATATATTATAAACTTTAACAGATTGTTCCTCTGACATACTACTCATTTCTTTTCTCCTTTTGATTACTTGTATAACGAAAGCTCTTATTACTGTTGATTGTTAGCTCCGTTATTTTTAATAACTTCAACAATTGTGTAAGTACAAAATATCATAGTCGCAATAGCAGCAAATAGTAATATATGTGTTGTTAAATGGTAAGATGCCTCAACGCTATCATAATCAAATAATGCATTTGGTATAAATGAAAATAAAAGAACAGATACCATACAAATAACAATAGATATCCCCATTGATTTTAACATTCTTTTATCAAAGCTACTCATTTTTGATTTTTTCTTCTTCAATGTATTCCCCTCTTTCTATTTTTTATGTTCATTCTTTTTATAAAATAAATGCCATAACAAACTAAACATAATTGAAAAACCAATACCTTGTACAAGAATTTCTACTGGATTTATGGCTCCGTGCATTAGTACACCCCACATTGCCAATGCGGACATATATCCAAAAAAGCTTATTCCTAAAGTCATTAAAAACCCTTTATTAAACATGTTTGCTCCCCCTTTGTACATTCCTGTACACTTTATTTATACAATATCCTATAAGTAAAATAAACCAAGGCGAAAATAAAACCAAAATAATCAAAGCAATAATTTTTTTGCGCTTATTAAATGAAATAAGTAAAATCATAGAACCTCCACCATAAGTAGGATCTTATATAAATACTTATTCCTTCTTCTAGTCCTAGTTTACTCTACTACTATAAAAACTTAGTACTCATTTACAATTGCATTATTCTACAAAATAATCAACAACAGCTCGTTCTAATCTAACTTTCTTTACAAACTCTCCCACTTTTAAATGCTCCGGATGAATTTGATATTTGTCTAAGTCGTTTTTATTCTTAAATTCACTGTATAGTACAACGTCATAAGCAGAATCTGCATCATTTATATTTAAACCAACTTCTAGAGATTGAATCTCATCAATACAATTAAGCAATCCTTCGAGTTGTTTTTTCATTTTTTTGCATTTTCAAGTTTATTAGCACCTTCAGCTGTGTCTTTTAACTTCCACATAACAATATGTTTAAGCATTTTGTTCTTCCTTTCTTATGCACATAATCACTTTAGCATTTATTATAACATATTCTATTTAAAATAAAACTTCTAAGTCCTTATCATATATTTTATAATACTAAAGACCTCTATACATTAGAGGTCTTTAGTATACCATACCTTATGAAATTCCAGCTACTCGACTCTTTAATGGCGTAAATAATTTGTCTTTTGGTAATTCTGGTCTCATTTTATGTAACTGCTCTAATGCAATTTGGGCTCCAAAATCCATTCCTTGACAACCAGCTAAAAGAACTAGGTCCCCAGGCTGTACATTTTTTAATGCATGGGCTATAGCATCTGGTAATTCATCGTATAGATGGGTTTTTATATTTGCCTTTTCAATAACATCTTTAAAAGCATATAATTCTTCTTCCGTAACACGATCTTTGTCTGTAACATGAGACCTGCTTTTTGTCGCAACGATTTCTTCTAAACCTAAATCCGCCGCCCAGTTAACAATTGCTTCTGAATTCTCTCTGTTTACAACCGGTCCACGTTCTCCTCTTATCGCGTATACTAGATGTAACTTATTATAATCCATAAACTTAAGTGTTTCTAAAGTTACATTAATATTTCCTGTATTTGCAAAGTGATCATCAATTATTTTAATATCGTCTTCAAAAATAAATTCAAATCGCCTTTCTACACCTTTAAAGGTTTTTAGCCCTTCTTGTATAGTAGCGACTGGTATTCCAGAAACTAATCCAATTATTATTGCCACCATTGAATTATATACGGAATGATAACCTGGAACAGATAGTTCTACATTAAACGCCATAGGCTCCAAGGCGATACCCTTAACAGTAAAAGGTTTTAATATTTCTACAGTAAACTTTGCTCTTCCTGTTGATAAGTCTAAGTTTTTACATACAACATGTCCATCCTTTTTCTCAATACCAAAGGTAACCACTTGGGCTTTTGTTTGATTTACTAGAGATGAAACATGGGGACAATCAAGGTTTAGGATTGCTACTGCACCTTCTTTAGCGTTTTTTATTAAACTCGATTTCGATTCAAAATACTTTTCAAAGGAGCCATGGGCGTCAATGTGCTCTCTACTTATATTGTTAAAGGTTACAATATCGAAGTCAACTTTCTCAACTCGACTCATTTCAAGGGCAATGGATGATACTTCCATACAAACATTAGATACATCTCGTTCTTTCATTTGACTTAGGTAGGATTGTAAATCTAAAGACTCAGGCGTTGTTAACTGAGATGGTACAGCAGTTGTATCATCTATTTTTACGATCACTGTCCCTATTAACCCTGTTTTTAATCCATGTTTTTCAAAGATTGCATTTGTCATAAAAGAAGTAGTTGTTTTACCATTAGTAGCTGTAATGCCCACCATTTGCATTTCTTTCGATGGTTGCCCATAGAACTCAGCTCCTAGCTGCGCTAAAGCCTTTCGACTATCTTTGACCACATATTGTGGAATATCCACAGTATCTTGTATCTCTTCAACTATAGCCGCTACTGCACCGTGCGTCACTGCTTGAGCTAAATACTTATGTCCATCAGTTTTCTCACCCTTAATACAAACAAAAAGATGTCCGATCTCAACTTTTTGTGAATGATAAGAAATACCTGAAATTTTGATTTCTTTATTTTGGGTGGTTTTTAAAACATCAATTGATTTTAGAAGTTCATTTAGTTTAATCAAATAATATAGCACCTCTCATATATAAAATAAGTTCCATATCGCTTTCCCTCAATACAAGGCTATATGCCCTTTAGAATATCCTAAATATTCATATTTCTATTTAGTTCCTTTTATTCCTATTTTTCTCAATAGTTTTCCACCTAAAATTTTTAAAAACGCCATTGTAGGCATAGGGTCTTTTATATCCCATATTGCATAGGCTTTTGGTTTAGCTAATGATTTTATTATTTCTTTTAAAGTAAGTTGTCCACGTTTTACATAATCTTTAATTGCTAACAGATCTTCATAAGCATACCAAAAGACATAGTTACTTTTCTTAATATTTTTTGGATCTAAAGGGTGTCCAATTAATTCTCGGTAGGCTATATATGGCATATTTAAACCTGCTTTATATAGTAAACTATTTAAATTAGTTATTCTTACATTAATCTCTATTAAATAATATCGTCCTGTATCTGCATCTTTTTTAAACTCAATTTCTGCAAAACCTTTATATCCCACTTCTTCAAGAAACTTAGCACCAATATCATATAATTCTTGAACATGTTTTTGTCCTGTATATACTGAAGCCCCGAAATTTATTGGGTATTGACGATATTTTTGACAGGTCATCCAATGGGTACATTTAGATTCTTCATTAAAAAAAGCATCAAATGTATGCATATGATCATCAAATCCTGGAATAATTCGTTGTATAATTACTTCTAATTCGGCTTCTTTTGATCGATCTAGCGCTTCTTGTAGCTCTTTTTCATTATGCACTGTAAACATTTTCTTTCTAAACTTAGCTACAAATGCAGGAGAATCTACTGGTTTAACAATACAAGGATACTTAAGCACTTTATCTACTTTCTCAAACAGGTCTTCCTCGTCTATTCGAACAGTCTCCGGAACAGCTACCCCTTTTTCAGAAGCTACAGTATGAAGGGTTTCCTTGTTCATAAGTTTCGTATAAAGTCCCTTTTCTATACTTGGGATTAAAAAGCTTTCTTTCAACTCGTCTATATGTTTATCTAAAAACTCTACATACGGATCTGCACAAGGTATTAACACCGGTGGCTTATCTTGTTTACTTGCAAAATCCTTCAAAAACTTTACAAGTGCCTCTGATTCTTTGCGATAGTGTGGCCCAATTAGTTTCTCGGAGCAATACTTAGACTTTAGTCCGTAGGAACCATCTTCTGAATAATCAAAAGCCACTACCTCTACCCCTTCTTTTCCCAAACACCTTATTGTGCTTAATCCAATATAATAATTCGATCCTAAAACCACTGCTTTATGACTCAAAAAGTGTCCTCCTAACAATTATAAGAAATTGTGTAATTAGATTTTTGTAAATAATTGCTCACCTAAGGCCTGTTCATTTATGGACTCGTCTGTATCATTCAATCTAAATAAACAACCAACAAATTAAAAACAGGTAATACATTTTTATCTCTCTATTTAATTATTCAATTATCTCATCTTAACTTATTAAAGTGATCTATTTATTTTAACGGAAATTTTTCATCCATATTATTATAACTTGTTTAGTACTATGTGACAATTATAAAACTATGATGATCCATCAATAATTGCCCCAGATATACCTCTATCCTGTGTACTTTCATAGTACTCCTTGTTCGTATTGGTTTGGGGTAATTTAATTTGCTTAAAAGCTTTGTAAAGACGTATAACCAAGCCTTTTATCGGATCAAAGAACATACTTAGAGGATTTTCTGAATGCTCTACTCTATCAATAAATTTTTGTTCGTCTATGTGCATTTTGGTTTCTGTATCAACGGTTATACCAATTTCATCTAAGTTATTTTCAAACACTTCTAATATATCTTTTATCTTACTTAGATGATCCGTTCCTAAGGCAGCATCAAACTTCTTTAACGACACTAAAGCGTTATTATATTTCTCAATTAAGTTTTTCATATGCGTAAGCATTTCATTTTCTTGATCAAAATTTTCAATAGCCTCTTCTAACTTTCTATGATCATGATAAAAATTTTTATATTCTTTTTTTAGTTGATTAATTTTTTCGTAAAAAACGTCTGAACTAAATAGATAATTACCTGACGAGTAGGCTGTTTGATTATCAGCCTTTGACACTGGGTTAACTTGATCTATTTTTTCTGACTTTTCAACAACTCTTGATCTATGTACATAACTATTATGAATACGCTTACTTGCTACACTTGAAACCCGCGATGTTTTTGACATAATCTAACGCCCCCTTTATATATCATATACCCATTTATGTAAATAATATTTTATAAAAAATTGACTAGCACCACTTTCAGTAGGAAACCCTAGGTTTCCTTACAACAGCAAAGCTGTCTAAGCCCCTTCCTCCTATATAAAAAATCATGGATGACTAAAAGTATTTGTTTTACTTAACAGTCATCCATGATTGCCTTTAATTCTTTATTTAAGTAAGAGAATAATCATTCTATTAAAATGCTACGATAATCCCGCCATCATAAGCATAAACAGAGCTTAGTCCAGCCATTTCTACAATGATTACTTCCTTAAAATTATACTTAGCTTCTATTTCTTTTTTTAAATTCTCCGCTTTTTCAAGAGCGTTACAATGGGAAATACCAAGAACTTTATCTTCTATGCGAGTACCTTGTTCCCCTATTACTTCAACAAGTCGTCTAAAGGCTCTTTTACTTCCTCTAACCTTTTCTACTAGTTTAATTGTCCCCTTATCAGCGCCCATAATTGGTTTAATTGATAATGCCGTTGCTACTTGACCTACAAATTTGTTGATCCTACCAGCTTTGATAAGGTTTTCTAAAGACTCGAGGATAAAAAATGTTTTCATTTCTTTGATATAATTCTCTACTTTGTCAACAACCTCTAATCGATCATAGTTTTTCTGTAATAGTTCATGTAGCTTCATACTTACTAAGGTCTCTCCTACGGATGCACTTAAAGAATCAAATACATGAACAAATTTATTACCAACCTTTTCGGAAATCAAATCCTTTGCCATTACTGCACTATTATATGTGCCACTTACACCAGAGGACAATGTAACAACGAAAATGTTGTCCGCTTTTTCATACTCTTTTAAGAAATCCGTTGGGGATGGACAAGCTGTTTTTATTGGCATCTTACTTTTCTTCATTTCCTTTAAAAGCACATCTACATCCATTGTTTCATCATCTACAAACTCTTTTTCTTCAATTTGGATTGTTAGTGGAACTAAACCAACGTCCATCTTTTCTTGCAATGATGAACTCAGATCACAGCTACTATCTGCTACAATTTTATAATTCATTATTTAAATCACCTCGAAATAATTTTAATGCACTTTTCTAGTTATATAGTATACATTATATATTCAATTTGTCGAAGAATGCAAATAAAATTGTAAAGAATATAATTTAAACGTTACTTAAATGAATAAATATACCCAAGAAGTGAAGTACGCTTCCTGCTAAAACAAAAACATGCCATATTGCGTGATTAAAAGGTATTTTTTTAATTGCATAAAAGATTGTACCAACTGTATAAACAATACCACCAGCTAATAGCCACCATAAGAACCCGATTGGTACCATATCAACCATTGGTTTAATTGCAATAATAACCAACCAGCCCATTAAAATATAAAGGGCTAAGGATACATACTTATATTTTTCAAATTTATTGTAAGTTACAATTTTAAACAATATACCTACTGTTGCAATGACCCATACTGCTGTTAATATTCCGATTCGCCAGTACCCTTTCATAGCAATTAAGGTTACTGGTGTATAGGTGCCGGCAATAAATAGAAAAATGGATGAGTGATCAAATACTCTAAATAATTTTTTAATATGTGGGCTCTGAAAGCTATGGTATAAAGTTGATGAAACATATAGGCACAAGGAGCAAAGTCCGTAAATACTAAAGGCAACTATAGACAGTGGGCTCCGGTTCCAAATAGCATAAACTAGCAATATTGTTAAGCTTACTATGCTAAAAATAATGCCCAAACCATGGGTAATACTATTTGCTATTTCCTCTCCTATAGAATACTTTTTAGTTACTTCTTTCATTTCTTTCACAGCGTTTGCCTCCTATTTTCTAAAATCTTTATTAAATTAGTATATACTTTATTGTATCATATAATACTTCTTAAGGTTTGTATTATTGTTAGGAACAGTTTTTCTAACAAAAGAACACCAATATTTGAGTGATCATTGATGTCCTTTTGTAACTATATTATTTTGCAGTGTTTAACGGGATACTCATTTGTTAATAAAGCTTCAACTTCATCTCCTGGTAGCGGTTTACTAAAATAATAACCCTGAAGTTCATCACAGTTGTATTTTTTCAAAAAGCAAAGTTGCTCTTCTGTTTCTATTCCTTCTGCAACCACCCTCATATTTAAAGCATGGGCTAATTCAATAACAGTCTTCACTATTACTTCATCCTCATTGGCGTTTTTGACATTTCTTATAAATTCTCTATCTAATTTTAATGTATCAATTGGTAGCTGTTTTAAATAAGTTAGAGAGGAGTACCCTGTACCAAAGTCGTCTAGTGCAACTTTTACACCAATATCTCTTATTTGTTTGACCATATTTACTGCTGCATCTAGATCTAACATAAACGCTGTTTCGGTTATTTCTATTTGTATATCCTTACGATCTATCTCCATTGAATTTAACAATGTATTAATTTCATTAGCTAAATTCATCTTATCAAAGGATTTCCCTGAGAAGTTAATCGCCATTTTTATTGAAGGATACCCTTTTTCTTCCCATTTCTTTTTTTGTTTGCAAGCAGTTTTCAACACCCACTCTGTAATTTCATGGATCTGTCCAGTGTTCTCTGCAAGTTCAATAAACTCTCCAGGAGAAACTAACCCTCTAACAGGGTGCATCCACCTAATTAAGGCTTCTACAGCAGTAACTTTTCCAGTGTTTAGATCAATTTGTGGTTGATAGTATAATTGAAATTCTTCCTTCTCAATTGCATATCTTAGTTGATTAACTATTTGTATATATTCTACTGTTTTTTCTTGCATTTCTTCTGAATAAAAAGTGAACTTATCTTTTCCATCTTCCTTACTGTAATACATAGCAGTATCTGCTTTTTTCAATAATATATCGTAATCCCGTCCGTGCTCCGGAAATAGCACAGTACCCATACTAAAGGAAATAAAAAACTCTCTACCTTGAAATACCCATGTAATTCTTAAGGCATCAATCATTTCTTCCAATCTTGCCTCAACATCTTGTCGACTGACACATTTTCCAAATATGATGGCAAATTCATCGCCACCTAATCTAAATATTTTATCCTCTTGATGAATAATCTTTTTAAAAGTACCTGCAAGATATTTTAGTAAAGCATCACCGGCAGAGTGCCCCAATGTATCATTTATATATTTAAAATTATCAACATCCATATATACAATTGCAAAACAGTCCTTCATCCCTATGAATCTTTTTACATCCACTTCAAACTGGGCACGGTTTGGAAGTCCTGTAAGATCATCTTGATATGCTAGGGTATGTAGCTTTTGTTCCATATTTTTTCTTTCAGTAATATCTGTCCCTACAGATATACCTTCTTCTACTTTTTCATTGTCACGGTATAAAATACTTGTGTTCCAAAGTATGTCGACTTTTTTTCCTGTTTTTGTTAAAAATTGTCCTTCTAAGTTTTTCACTTCTTTACCGGATTTAATTTGTTTATATGTATCATATATTGATGGTTTTTCCGCTTCCGGAGTAAAGAAATCAATTATATTTTCTCCTAAAACCTCGGCTTCAGCGTATCCAAATATTTTTTCAGCGAATTTGTTAAACTTTTTAATATTTCCATTTTGATCCCAAGTAACAATAAGTACCGATACATTATTTATAACATTTTCCGATAATATAATTTCTCTCTTTAAATTATCTCTTAAATCTAATTGTTCTGTTATATCTGTATGCGAGCCTCCTATTCTTACAATTTTTCCTTTTTTATCTCTAAGGGCTTTACCTCGGCTAAGAATCCACCTATAACTCCCATCCTTAGCCTTAAGTCGATAAGTATTTTCATAAATACCATCCTTCGACTTAAAGTACCTATCTAAGTTTCCAACAGCAGTGTCCTTATCATCAGGATGAAGTAGCTCTAACCATGCTTCGTAGCTATCTGCTATATCTCCTTCTGAATAACCCAAACCTTTTTTTGTTTTTAAAGTAAAGTAAAAAGATTGCTTTTCTTCATCCCACTCCCATATCCCGTCATTAGAACCTTCAACAATTAAATCATGTCTTTGATGACTAGCAATAAGGGCTTTTTGTTTTCTTTCCGATTCTTCAAATTGCTCTCTTAATTCTTCTTCTGTAACCGTTAATTTTTCATAAGTAGCACTTAATTCAGAATAGGCCTTCTGTATGTTTTGAGAAGCACTTTTTAAAAGGTGCATTCTATTTTGTAATAAAAAATAAACAAATATTATCATAACCAAAAAATGAAATAGACCCCTATATGTAAGTATATAGGTAAGTGTATTATAGCGTTGCTGCAGTATTGCTATAATTAATTCAAATATAATTATCCACATGGCTCCTAAAGCTCCATAAATCAACGTTGTCTTTAGCGCTTCCTTTTTAGGATCTATATCATAGCATTTATTATCACATTTATTATTAAAGTTTCTAAATAGAAATCCTTTATTTGTACCTTGTTTTATTTTATTCTTTAAGTCTTCCAAGCTATCCCAACTTTCTACTCAGACCTATTGCTTTTGTACGTCCCGAAAAAGCATATAATTACCCTATTGTCTACCTAATTATACCCTTTTCTATGTCTTTTGTAACTAATACTTTAGAACTAATTCTATTAATAAAAGAATAAAAGAAAAGAGCTCGCCATTTTATTTCAATGTCTATAGCTCTCTTCTTTTCATTTAGATTGAATAAATTATTAAATTCTATTTTAAAATATTTTTATAGATATATTTATGCAAATTCCTTGCTTATTATTAAACTTCTACTATACTTTGAACATAGGGTTTGATTTTTTCATATTTATAATTCGGATTAAGGGTTTCAATAAAAGCTTTTACCCAATGACCCCTTAGTTTATAAAACATTTCAACATTTCCACCCACTTGATCCCAATAACGCTTATGAAGACAAACTGTTGTTTCCCATGTAAATGCTTTATCATCATTTTTTATAACTGTACTTGGTCTGTCGCAAGGCATCCCTTCTAACATAATGTCATTAAGCATATTATACATCATTTCAGGTGAGTCTGGCGATTCTCCATCAAAATCTTTTGCCGAAAGTTGACCATGTTTAATAAATATATCTGTTAAGTTTCTCTCATAGTTATTATCTTTATTAAGTATTTTTGTAATTAAATCTGCTTGCCTCAATTCTGATTGGCTAATCTTTTGTTGCAACCATCCATGAATGTTTCCTGTATTAATAATGTTTTCTAGAGGTTCCCCTTCTAATGGTTTTTCATAAATTTTATAGTCTGATTTTAACCATTCATCAACAGGTAATCCTTCTTGCCTGCTCCAATCTACGATATCTTTTTCAATTGCTTCAAACTTTAATATTTTATTGTACAGCCAGTAATGTATTTTTCCTAGAAATAAACTCATGCTTACGCCTCCTTAAATTTATATCCTTATTTTAAAATAGTCTCTTGTAAAAATCAGTGATTTATATCACTGATGAACAACTAAATAAAAAAAGAGAGATCCTTTGATCTCTCCTAAACAATTTTTCTTTCCTTCGTTGGTTTATTTATGGCCATATTTAACTTTTTTATTGTTTTTAAAATTTTATCAATATTATAGATTGCTTGATTTATTTTTTTGGTTTCTGGCACGTGAATGCCATGTACGATACCATTTCTTATTTTGTACGCGTCTAAAATAACATCTCCAATATTTTCACCCAGCAATTCTTGTAGTCTATTATTAATTCGTTTAATATCGAAACTTTCTTCACTTACGTAATGCCTTATAAAACTTTCTAATTCTACCCATTTGGATAAGAAAGCATTTATTTTATTTTCATTATGCATATATCTTGTTTCAAAGTCTGAACTATACGCCCCTACCATAGGTTCCCTTATGGAAGAAATAATATCATAGTATACGTTATAGTTGTTTTCATTTTGAGAAAGTATTATTTCTATTAACTGGTAACTAATCGAATGATTATCCATCTTCATTTGTGTTTCAATAATATCTAAATATTCCATTACCGCTTTTGGATAATGTTTATCTAATTTCTTAAGCAAATTAAACAATACATCTACACGACCTAATGTCGGTTCGTTAATATATGCTTTCTTTGCTTGGGAAAGATTTTTATAAATAAACGAAGCCAGCTCATAATGATTTAAGAATTTTCTTTTATTATCTTCTATTCTTTTTTCCATGGCATATTTCAATTGCTCTAAAATAACCTCACCCGTATGGACAATTCCATTAAGCTGAGATAACAAAGCATATTCAAGATCTGATATGCCACCTTCAGGAGCTTTATACGCTAAATCGTGCTCTACTTCTGCCCAGGCATGCATTAACATAGAGGCAATTTGGATCTCTATCACTTCGCCATCATAGGGATCAGTTTCGGAAAATGTATCTGTCTTTAATTTTACTTTATAATGCCATGCTCTATATCCTGAAAATCTTGAATCATACGCCAAAGAACTGTTTTCAAAGCGAGCAGGTTCTTCAACTATGTCAAACAATGCATGAATAATTTTTTCGACTTCTCCACTATCTGGTGGAAAATATAAGGCGATCCTCACACCAACCCTATCCCGGATATCCGCTTCTATATCCTCTATACTTTTAAATCCCACAACTTCATTTCTATAATAAACTTTATTTTTTAAACTCTTTAGCGGTTTAACACGACTACTCACAATAGATCTTATACCGTTTTCATCCAATTGTTTTTTACATAGCGCTTCACAATACTCGCCTAATTTTTTATAATAATCTTGCTTCTGGCTATACTTTTCTAAATACGCATTTATAAACTCCACATTTTTCACCCCTTGTGTTAAATGTAAATTTTCAACCCACTATATACATTCAACGCATTATCAAAAAAAACCTTTTTATGATATACAGATGGAATTAATTGTTTAATCCAATCAATATAATATTCCATCGTTACCAAAGGCCAGTCTGAACCATATAAAATTTTATCGTAGCTATTTGCATAATCTAAGGCCCTTTGTATATGCTCAACAAAATATTTTGTTGACCGCTTGTTAATCGCTTTTTCATCTCCTACTATTAACCCAGACAAATCTGCATACACATTGTCATTATTCGAAATAATTGCAGCTGTATCCATAACCCAAGGGTCACCTAAATGGGCAATAATAAATTTAACACTTGGATTTCTAAGGGCAACTTGATTTACATTTAAGGGATGAGATTCATTTAAATATCCTTTTATCGCATAGGTTTTCCCACAATGAATTACAATCGGAACTTGATACTCCTTTGCTAACTCAAAAATATGTTCGTATATAGGGTCTGTTACAGATACAGGATAATACCCTGGGTATAGCTTGATGCCAATAACCTTAATGCTTTTTAGTGATTCTATAATCTTTTTAATCTCTGTTTTAAAATTCTTTTTCAATGACATCGGATTAATACCGATACAACATCGGATTTTTGAAGGAAGTTGTTCATTCAAGTCTAAACCCATTGGATTTGATTGTAGGTGGTCTGGAAAAGCCTTATTGCTCGTCTCTTCTATGCCCATTCCAACAGCATACACAATATTGTTATTCACTAATAATTGCTCTAATCCCTCTACAGAATAGTTCTCTTTACTTATTTTACTTGCACAGTTTATAAATCGTTTAACGGCGGAAAAATGCAAGTGTGCATCAATTATTTGCATACATACTCCTCTCACGCTACTAACAAAAATAAGAACATAATCAATTAAGATTTTGTTCTTATTTTCTATTTACTATACATTTTATCATCTTAAATTATATGCTATTAACAAACTGTACAAGCTTATTTATTTATACACCTTAATTCTTTCATCTAATGGTTGGAAGTCTTTTTCCCCCGCCGGTCCTGTAGGCTTACCAAATGGCATCTGGGCAATTAATTTCCAATTTTCTGGTGTTTTCCACTCTTTTTGTACATCGTCATCAATTAGACCATTGTAGTGTTGTAGTGTTGCCCCAAGTCCTTCTAATTCCAAACTAGTCCATACAATATACTGTAGTATACCCGAAGCTTGTTCTGACCATAGAGGGAAGTTCTCTTTATATGAAGGGAATTTTTCCTGCAACCCTTTAACAACATTTTGATCCTCGAAAAATAAAACCGTACCATAACCACTTTGGAATGAATTGATTTTTTCTTCTGTTTGAGGGAAACTTTCAGCATCTACAATCTTTCTTAGGGCCTCTTTTGTAAAGTCCCAAAGTTTGTCATGGTGCTTTCCTAATAAAAGTACAACTCTTCCACTTTGTGAGTTAAAGGCTGTAGGGGTATACAATACACTAAAATCAATAATTTCTTGGATTTTTTCATCTGATATTGGTGATTCTTTTGATATTCCATATATTGAACGTCTTTCCTTAACTGCTGTATGAAAATCTTTTGACATAATATCTACCTCCTGTATTTTTTATAAGTTTATCTATATCTAAATATTACCCTGTTTTCTTAAAAATAAACGATATAACTAAGTTGTGATACTACCAGTTTTGCTTTTAAAGATGAGCAGTATAGTTATGCAATTTTCTTGACTAATTAACATACTATAATTAGTAACTCTTTGTTATTTATATATGGAGAATAATACTTTAAAAAACTAAAGGGGGAATTATATGAAAATATGCATTGATGCTGGTCATGGTATTAATACTCCGGGAAAACAAAGTCCTGATGGTATGAAGGAATTTGAATTTAATGTTGTCGTTGCAGGTTATTTAGATGAAATCTTACAAAACTATAAAAATGTTCAAACCATTTTTTCTCATGATCATCCAACAGGTCGTAGAGATGTACCTCTACGTGAGCGAACAGATAAAGCAAATAATTGGGGGGCGGACCTTTTTATCAGTATTCATGCCAATGCCTTTGGTACTGGCGGGTGGAACAATGCTAACGGACTAGAAACCTATGTGCATAACGTTGTACCACAAAGGACACTTGATATTGCCAATGAAATCCATAAAAAACTTATTGAAAAAACAAATATGCGTAATAGAGGATTAAAAGGGGCTAATTTTCATGTTTTAAGAGAAACAGACATGTCTGCTGTTTTAGTTGAATGTGGATTTATGACCAACTATCGGGATATGCAAAAACTAAGAACGGATAGCTATCGAAGGACCTGTGCAGAAGCTATTGCAGAAGCAATCGTACAGCACTACAATTTAGACCCTAAGGAAACACAAACTAATTGGACTGGATCACCGGCTTTAAAAAGAGGTGACCGCGGCGAAATGGTTAAAGACTTACAACGACAGCTCCAAGAGCTGGGTTATTACGATATGGACATCGACGGATTGTTTGGTCCTGGAACCGAGCGGGGCGTAAGAAACTTTCAAAAGGATCATGATCTTGCTGTAGATGGATTTGCAGGACCAGCTACCTATGAAGCCGTTCAGAAAGCACTGGATAATCCTTCTACTCCTTCTAAAGAAGTTTTCAGGGTTATTGTTGATGGAGAACAAATAGGTGCTTATGCTGAGATTTCAAATATCATCGCACAGATCGAAAACCATATAAAAGATGCTAATGAGATTACTATTCAAAGGGTTTAAGTATGGTATTTGCTCAAAAACATAAAAAATAGGGTAGTCATTTGCTACCCTATTTTTTTGCAATCTATTACAAACTTTCTTTTAAGGATTTTAAACTCTCGTAGGCTGCTTCTATGGTTTTATTTATTTCTTCTTTTCCGTGGGCATTGGAAATAAACATTGCTTCAAATTGAGAAGGTGCAATATAAATCCCCCTGCTTAACATCTCTTTAAAGTAAAAGGTAAATTGATTTGTATTTGAGGTATTAGCAGTATCAAAATCAATAACAGTTTCATCAGTAAAGAACATACACAGCATTGATCCGACTCTATTAAAGGAAGCTGATACTTCTAAATCTTTTACAATTGATTTAAATCCACTCTCTAACGCTGCAGCATGGGACTCTATTTTTTCATAAATTTGAGGATTTTCTTTTAATATTTTTAGAGTTGTATATCCAGCCGTCATTGCTAACGGGTTACCAGACAATGTTCCCGCTTGATACACCGGTCCCGTCGGTGACAAGTGTTCCATAATTTCCTTCTTTCCACCAAAGGCGCCTACAGGCAGGCCTCCTCCTATAATTTTGCCAAAGCATGTTAAGTCTGGTTTAATACCATATAGACTTTGTGCACCACCAAAGGCTACACGAAAGCCTGTCATAACTTCATCAAATATTAACAGTGCACCATACTTCTCTGTTAAGTCTCTTAAGGTCTGAGCAAAGGCTTGAGTCATTGGAATAACACCCATATTCCCTGCTATTGGTTCTACAATTACTGCTGCAATCTCTTCACTATATTGATTGAAAATATTTTTAATGTCATCTATGTCATTATATGTAGCAGTAATGGTATCTTTTGCAACTTCTGGTGTTACCCCAGGACTATTAGGGACTCCATGGGTTAGGGCTCCTGAACCCGCTTTAATTAAAAGGGAATCCGAGTGTCCGTGATAATTACCATTAAATTTAATAATTTTATTTCTCTTTGTATACCCTCTAGCTAACCTAAGGGCTGTCATTGTAGCTTCAGTACCTGAATTAACCATCCTGATCATTTCTATAGATGGCATACCCTCAGTAATCAGTTGTGCCATTTTTAGTTCAATTTCCGTAGGGGCACCAAAGCTTGTTCCAGTTTGCAAAACACCTTCTAGGTTTTCTACCACTTCTGGATGACAATGCCCTAAAATTAATGGTCCCCAAGACCCAACATAATCGATATACGTATTCCCGTCTTCATCATACAGATACGCACCTTTTCCTCTTTTAATGACCGGAGGGGTCATATTAACAGAGGAGAAAGCCCGGGCAGGGCTATTAACACCTCCGGGAATAATTTTTTTAGATGCCTCAAAAATTTCTAAAGATCTTTCTTGTTTCAAAGTTGATTCCTCCTTATCCAACGTGCCATATCCTTTGCAAAGTAGGTAATAATGATATCCGCACCGGCTCGTTTAATACTGGTCAAAGTTTCAAGCATTAACAGTTCCTCATTACCAATGCCAGTTTTTTCAGCATTTTTAATTAAGGCATATTCACCACTAACTTGATATGCTGCTAAAGGAACATTAAATTGATTTTTTATATCCCTTATGATATCTAAATAGGCTAAAGCAGGTTTTACCATCACCATATCAGCCCCTTCTTGCAGGTCTAAGGTTACTTCTCTAAAAGCTTCTTTGCGATTTCCGGTCTCCATTTGATAGGTTTTGCGATCCCCAAACTGAGGACTTGAACCAGCAGCACTACGAAAAGGGCCATAAAATGCTGAAGCAAATTTTACGCTATAACTTAATATAGCTGTATCAATAAAACCATTTGCATCTAATACATCTCGTATCTTCCCTACTCTACCATCCATCATATCAGAGGGAGCTACAATATCTGCCCCTGCTTCAGCGTGGGATAAAGCTACCTTTGCTAAAATTTCTAAAGTCTCATCATTTAGTATGGTTCCATCCTGCACTAACCCACAATGTCCATGGTCCGTATACTGGCATAAGCATACATCGGTAATAACTAATAAATTTGGATAAAGTTTTTTTATCTCTCTTACCGCCTGTTGTACAATACCATTAGGATCATAAGCTTGAGAAGCACCAGGGTCTTTTTTATCAGGAATTCCGAAAACGATAATGCTACTAATTCCTAAGTCTATTATTTCTGCTAGTTCATTTTGTAGCATATCTACGGAAAAGTGATACTGTCCTGGTAAAGATGTAATTTCTTCTTTTATATTTTTACCATGCACTACAAAAACTGGATAAACTAAATCTGATATATTTACATTTGTTTCTCTTACTAACCGACGCAAGGCAGGGTTTTTCTTTAGTCTTCTAGGTCTTTGTATTAACTTCATTTGTTCTCGCCTCCAAAATTACATCTACCAATCCTTCAATTGTATAGGATTTTGCTTGTGCATCTAACTGTAACCCGTATTCCTTAGCTGTTGTTCCAGTAATTGGGCCAATTGCTGCAAATTTTATATTTTTTAATCGTTTTTTATTTTCACTGCCTAACATTGCCATAAAGTTTCTAACAGTGGAGGAACTTGTGAAGGTAATCCAATCAATATCTTGTTCAAGGATGTCGGCTAATTCTCCCTGTCTATCCTCTGGTATTACAGTATCGTATATGTCTACTTCTTCTACTTGTGCACCCAGAGCATCTAAACCCTCTGCTAAGGCCTTTCGTGCAATGTTAGCCCTTGGCAAAAAAACCGTGTCACCTTTTTTGATTAGCCCCTGTAAACTTTCTATGATCCCTTCTGCAACGTAACTTTCAGGTATAATATCCACCAATAGTCCTTTATCCTCTAGTGCTTTTGCTGTAGCCGGGCCTATGGCTATAATCTTTCCAGATCCCATATCCCTAACGTCCATTCCAATATGCTTTATTGCTTCGAAGAACGCTTTTACACCGTTTACACTAGTAAATATCACATATTGGGCTCGATTAACTTTCTTTAACCTTTTATATACCATATCCCTATCTTTTGGAGGCCGAATTGCTATTGTTGGAAACTCTATCACTTCTCCACCCAGCGCTTTTAACCTTAAAGTAAGATCACTAGCTTGCTCTCTGGTCCGTGTGACTAAAATTTTTTGTCCCTGTAAAGGCAATTTTTCAAACCAGTTTAATTTATTTTGGAACTTTACGACCTCTCCAATTACGATAACAGAAGGAGAAGTGATGCCCTTTTCTTTTACTAAAGTGACAATATTACGCAATGTTCCCGTGACGGTTTTTTGGTTGCTGGTCGTTCCTCTATGCACTAAGGCAATTGGGGTTTCACTGGACTTTCCATAATATAAAAGTGACTTCACAATTTTCTCTAAATTTCCCACACCCATCAGGAAAATTAATGTACCCTCTAGTTTTGATAGGGCTTCGAAGTTGACAGTAGATGTTTCTTTAGTAGGGTCTTCATGTCCGGTAATTACGTGAAAAGAAGTGCTTACATTTCTATGTGTGACTGGAATCCCCCCATAATTTGGTACAGCAATAGCCGAGGTAATTCCCGGGATAACCTCAAAAGGAATTCCCTTTTCTCTCAGCGTAATAGCTTCTTCTCCTCCTCTACCAAAAACATAAGGATCCCCGCCCTTTAAGCGGGAAACAACCTTTCCTTCCAATGCCTTTTTTACTATTAAGTTGTTAATTTCATCTTGCGTGTAAGTATGGTTAGTAGGTGATTTACCAACATCTATATATTCTGCATCTGGTCTAGCTTCTCTAAGAATATTTTTGTTAACCAATCGATCATATAAAATAACATCTGATTCCTGAATACAACGTAATCCTTTGATTGTTATTAGTTCTTCATCTCCAGGACCTGCGCCTACTAAATAAACATAAGCCTTCAAAAGAACAACCCCTTTCCATTATAATCCCAAGTATTTATACAAGGGACTTTCCACCCTGTTGGATTATACCTTTACCCAGTTGAATACCTAAGTCTCCAAAACTTGTTTGGTCTCCCTGCACATGATGTTTAATAACTTTTTTTCCATCTGGGGATGCTACCATACCTGTTAATATGATTTGATTTCCTTCTACATGTCCATATGCACCTATTGGGGCATGACATCCCCCTTCAAGTAATTTAAGAAATGCTCTTTCCGCCATAACACATTTGTAGGTTTCATCATCATTGATTGCCTCCAGCATGCTTAATACTTCCCTATCATTTTTTCGTGCTTCACAACCAAGCGCCCCTTGGCCTACTGCTGGAATAAAATTCTCTGTATCTAAATAATTTGAAATCCTTTTATTTAAGCCTAATCGGTTTAATCCCGCCGCTGCTAAAATGACGCCGTCCATTTCTTCTGTCTCTATTTTTCCTAATCTGGTCTCTACATTCCCTCTAATTGGTACCACTTTTATATCTTCTCTCAGCTTTAAAATTTGTGCTTGTCGTCTAAGACTACTGCTTCCAATCTTTGCACCATAGGGTAACTCCTTTAGGCTCAAATGATCTTTTGTTACTAAAACATCTCTTGGATCTTCTCTTTTTGTAATACACGCCAATACTAACTCGTCAAGGGTTTCGCTAGGCATATCTTTCATGCTATGCACTGCTAAGTCAACCTTTTCATTTATCAGTGCGCTTTGTATCTCCTTTACAAAAAGACCCTTACCCCCAATTTTATCTAAGGTTTTATCAAGTATTTTATCCCCTAGGGTTTTCATTTTAACAATTTCATAGGTATACTTAGGGAATTTTTCCTTTAACATGCTTATAATAAGTTCTGCTTGTACTACTGCTAAACGACTTGCCCTTGATCCAATTTTTATATTACGCATTACTGTCACCCTCTATCCGACTCTTGAATTTTGTGTAAAATGCCCAAGCCTCTTGTTCTAACTTATCTATGCCTTGTTTTCCAAGAGACTCTATTTCACAGTTATAAATTAACTCGTGAAATAATTGCTTACGATTTTCAATATGATCAATTTCTTTTAATGCCCTGTCCCGAAGTGCTCCAAGAATATTTAACACCGCTTCGTAATGACTCCCAAAAATTTGTTCAAGTTCTTCTCTTATTTTTCTTGATAACATCGGACTTTTTCCATCTGTACCTATGGCAATTGTCAAGGCTCCTCGCCTAATAGTAGCTGGTACATTAAAGTCACATAACGGGGGAACATCAACGACATTGATTAAAATTTCTTCTTTAACCGCTTCTTCTCTACAGCTTTCACTAACCTCCAAACGATCCGTCGCCACATAGACCAAATAACTTCCCTTTAAATCTCCATAAGCGTAAGTTTTATTTAGATGTACTATTTTTCTTGTTTCCGATAACTTTTTTAATTCAGATGTTACTTCAGGGCTGATTACCGTTACTACAGCCCCATATTCTAATAAGGATTTAACCTTTCGCTCAGCTACTGCACCTCCACCCACTACTGTACAGGGTTTATTTTCAATATTTAGCATTATAGGATAGTATTTTGTCATTTCTTTCCCCTTTCATTTGCTACAGGATGCATCTAACCCTAAAAATGCATCTACAAAGGATGCAAATTCTTCTCCCTTGCCTTGATTTCCTGCATCTTTTAACTGTAAAATGGGTTTTTTCCACATCTTTTTAACGAGACTTTTTACCACGAGTTCAATTGTCTGACGATCTTTTTCCTCCATATGGGCTAATTTATTAAATAGTCTTTTTAATTCCTGATCCGTTAAGGATTCGCTATAATCTTTAATCGCCTCTATTCTTGGATATATAGGTAGACATTGATACCACATTTCATATTTTTCCACACCGGCTTCGATGCATTCTTTAATGCGATCTATACAATTTAAACGATATGCCAAGTTATCCCTAGCTATTTCTTTTAAATCATCTATATGAAAAAGACTTATCTCTCCAACCTCTCCAATAGCAGGATCAATATCCCTTGGTAACGCAATATCAACTAAACATATTGGTTTGTTTTGGGTATAAGTGCTATCAAATTCAGTTTTTTCTAATATAAAGTGGGGAGCCCCGGTAGCGCTAATAACCGCATCAACTTCATTAATAACTCTGTATTTTTGGTTATAAGGTAAAAATACTATTTTATCATTTAAAATATCTTGGACTTTATCTTCTGAACGATTGCAAATATAGATTTGTTCAACGCCTTTATCAATTAAATTTTCAACAGCGATTCGACTCATTTTTCCAAATCCAATGATCAGCACCTTTTTATTATTTAATTCTAATAAAATCCTTTCAATCTGCTTAACCGCAATGGAACTGATTGATAAGGGATTTTCGGAAATACGTGTTTCTGCTTTAACTTCTTTTGCAAGGGTAACCGCATCTAAAAACAATCTATTAAGGATTTTTCCCGTTGCCCTCTCTTCAAGGGCATCATGATAGGCTTCTTTTACCTGCCCTAGAATTTGATCCTCACCAATTACAAGGGAGTTTAAACCACAACATACATGAAACAAATGTCTAATAGCATCCTCCCCCTTATTAAAAGCGTAATACCCCTCTAATTCATCTTTTTGTAAATTGAAAAATTTGTTATAAAAGTCCTTAAACCACTGCTCTGCAACCGTAATATCTTCTACTACTGCAGTTATTTCACTGCGATTACAAGTAGCAAGTATTACCCCTTCTTTAACAAATGTATCTTCTTTTAAAAGTCTATATGCAGCACTTTTCTTAGTGCTTGTAAAGGCAACCTTTTCCCGTAATTCAATACTTGAATTTTGATGATTAATGCCGAACGTAATAATTTCCATACCTAACCACCCTTTGTCTTAAGAGAATGTTTTTATATTAAATGATTATAAACCTTGTTCTTACTGTTTTATACATATTAAGAAATCAACCATGTAAATCCACCATGTTCAAAGGGGGAATGATCTTCGTTAAAAACTATATTATCAAATGGAAAATATTATAGCAATAAATACTAGTAAAGCACTATTTTTACAGAATAATAGAAGTAATAAATCAACCTTCCCTTATTCCAAAAATCTTAACTTGTTTTGTTCTATGTTTACTGAACCTTCGATTTTTAAATGAGGAAACTGCATAATCACATTGTTGAAGGTTTTATAGAATAAATCTAATTATGCAATTTACTCAACTATAAGAATAAAAGAAAATTATAAGGAGATAATCTGAAATATAAACTTATGGAAAAGGATGGCATTTATATGATTAGTATAACTAAACTATTAATTGGTACAGAACATTTTGGTGACTCTCTTAGATACCGTCATCGAAAACAACAAACCCCCCATGGCACCTCAACTGGACACGGTCCTGTTGTAGCCTGGAATATCACTCGAACCTGTAATCTTAGTTGTATTCATTGCTACATGAACTCAGAAAAACAGAACTATAAGGGTGAATTAAGCCACGAAGAAGCAATCAGTTTTATTGAAGATTTAGCAGCATTCAAAGTACCGGTTCTACTATTTTCAGGAGGAGAACCCCTGATGAGAGATGATATTTTCTCTTTAGCTGCCCATGCAAAAAAATTAGATATTCGTCCTACTTTATCAACCAATGGTACTTTAATTACAAGACAAGTAGCTAAAAAAATTAAAAATATAGGGGTAGGTTATGTCGGTATAAGTTTAGATGGACTGGAGGAAACAAATGACGCTTTTCGTGGATCCTCTGGTGCCTTTAATGCGGCAATTAAAGGAATAGAAAATTGCGTAGCTGTTGGTCAAAAAGTTGGATTGCGCTTTACTATTAATCGTCATAATTTTAAGCAGCTAGATGCTATTTTTGATTTAGTTGAAGACTTAAATATAGACCGTATTTGCTTTTATCATCTTGTTTATACTGGTAGAGGCTCGGAAATCGTAGAATCTGACATTACACATGAGGAATCCCGTCAAGGAATGGACCTAATTATAAATCGAACATTAGATTTTCATCGTAGGGGTCTAAAAAAAGAAATACTTACTGTAGATAATCATGCTGACGGTATATATTTGTATAACCGTATAAAAGAAATCGATCCAGCTCGGGCAGAAAAAGTTTACAAGCTGTTAAAAACTAACGGTGGGAACAGGTCTGGGATTGCCTTTGCCAATGTAGATAGCTATGGCAATGTACATCCAGATCAATTTACTCAAAATCATCGTCTTGGAAATGTTAGGGATCGTTCTTTCAGTGATATATGGACAAACCGTTCCCATCCCATACTATACGGACTCAAGGATCGAAAATCTTTATTAAAGGGTAGATGTAGCCAATGCCAGTGGCTTAGTCTTTGCAATGGTAACTTTAGAGCTAGAGCTGAAGCAGTAACAGGGGACTTTTGGGAATCGGATCCGGCTTGTTATTTAACAGATGAAGAAATTGGACTCAACAGCAACTTAGCCTATAATACTTAGTTTCAATAAGGAGTGTATTAATTTGATTATTTCTTGGAATACCACCAATGACTGTAACATGTTTTGTGACCATTGTTATCGGGATGCTGGTATAAAAGCTGACAAAGAATTGGACACAAAAGAGGGCCGTAAGCTCATCGATGAAATTGTAAAAGCAGGCTTTAAAATTATGATTTTTAGTGGTGGCGAGCCCCTAATGCGTAAAGATATTTTTGAGCTAGTTGGTTATGCAAATACAAAAGGTTTAAAGCCTGTTTTTGGTACAAACGGTACTTTAATTTCTAAAGAAGTAGCAAAAGAGTTAAAAAAAGCAGGGACGATGGGGATGGGAATAAGCCTAGACAGTTCCAACCCTGCACTACACGATCAACTAAGATGTTATGAGGGGGCCTGGGAAGGTGCATTAAAAGGGATGGAAAACTGCAAGTCTGTGGATTTACCTTTTCAAGTTCATACCACAGTTATAGATTGGAATAACCCTGAGTTAGAGAATATAACAGACCTTGCTATTGATTTAGGTGCCATCGCCCATCACTTTTTCTTTTTAGTCCCTACAGGTAGAGGAAAGAACATTGAAAGTCGTTCTTTAGATGCTGCACAATATGAGGCTACACTAAAAAGAATAATGGATAAGCAAAAACAAGTAAGGATTGAATTAAAGCCAACCTGTGCCCCTCAGTTTATGAGAATAGCAAAAGAGATGGATATGAAACTTAGGTTTAATCGTGGTTGTTTAGCAGGAACCTCCTATTGCATCATTAGTCCCACTGGCAGGGTTCAACCCTGTGCTTACTTAGATATGGAAATAGGAAATGTTAGGAATATACCTTTTAGCGATATATGGAAAAACAATGATGTTTTTAATAAGCTACGAAGTCAAGACTATAGTGGGGGATGCGGAAAATGTGGCTATAAAGAGTCATGTGGTGGCTGTCGTGCTAGAGCTGCATATTATCATGATGGGGACTATATGGCAGAAGAACCCTGGTGTTTACATCATAATCGTAAAGGAGCAATTGCCCATGGATGAAATCGACCTACACTTACTGACAATTATTCAGAAAGGCTTTCCTATAGATCCTCAACCTTACAAGATTCTCGGAAATAAGCTATGTATATCAGAGGACAATGTTTTATCAAGAATTGCTAATTTAAAAAGCAAAGGATTCATCAGAAGAATTGGAGGGGTTTTTGATTCTAAGGCACTAGGCTATACTAGCACCCTATGTGCAATGAAGGTACCAGAAGATAAGATAGAAGAAGTAGCTGAAATTATTAATAGCTTACCTGAGGTTACTCATAACTACCTACGGGAGCATGATTATAATTTATGGTTCACATTAATTGCTCCATCACAGGAAGAACTGTATAATTTACTAACGTTTATTAAAAACAAAACAACTATACATAGATTAATTAATTTGCCGGCAACTAATTTGTTTAAAATTAATGTTCACTTTGACTTAAAGGAGGCCAACAAATGCAGCTGACAAAAACGGATAAAAAAATTATTAGTATGCTTCAGGAGGACCTCCCCCTATCTCCTACCCCTTATAAAGATATTGCATTAAACCTTGGTATTTCAGAGGATTACCTGCTAAAGAAAATTAATAACTACCTTGAACTAGGTATTATCCGACGTTTTGGCGCAACTTTAAAACATAGAGAAATTGGGTTTAAATCTAATGCTATGGTGGTGTGGATTGTACCAGACCACTTAGTTTCTAAGGTAGGCAAGCAAATGGCAGCATTTAAAGCAGTTAGTCATTGTTATCAACGACCCACTTATCCAGACTGGCCATATAACCTTTTTACAATGATTCATGGACAAACCAAAGAAGAGTGTATTGCTATATCAAAAGAAATTTCTAACAATATACAGGTATTTGAGTATAAGTTACTTTTTAGTACACAAGAACTCAAAAAGACAAGTATGCAATATTTTAGGAATGAGTCACTTTTACATTCAAGCCTTTAAATAGAAATTGACTTATTTATTTAATTTAAATAAGATATACTTTAGAAGATGTAAAATAAATATAATTACTTAATTCCTAAAGGCTAAAGTAATGTGTTTTATCTTGATTTGAAGGGTTGTGACATATAATGGACAACAAAGACTCGTTTAGCTTATTTGACCTCGTTCCAAAATCAAAGGTTGTAAAGGATAAAGTGCTCCCCGAGGGCGTTACGTTAAAAACAAAGTATTTATGGTGCCCTTACTGTTCTATGCCTGTTATATTTCAAAAAGATAAAAAATTAGGCGTAAAAAAATGCCCGAGCTGTAACATTACAGATCGGGATTTTTGGGTGAAAAAAGTAAATAAATTAGGGTAACATAAAGTAGCTAATTCACTGACAAAGGCTGGAAAGTACTCCAGCCTTTATTTATTATATATATCTGAAAACTCTATGTACATTCTCTCTATGTTAAAAGTATGCTTATCTGTAATACGTTCTTGATAACGTTCCTCTGCTTTAACTATTTTAATTGGTAATTTTAACTGAAACTCGCTGCCTTCATTCAACCCACTTAATACATTGATTTTCCCACCATGCATTTCAACTAGTGCCTTAACCAGAGAAAGTCCTATTCCACTTCCTTCATGACTTCTTGTCATAGATTTATCTACTTGAACAAATCTATCAAATATAAAATCTAGTTTTTCTTTGGGAATTCCTCTCCCAGAATCTTTTACCACAATAAGTATATTGTCTTTTTCCCTTGTTACCTTTAATATTATTTTTCCACCTATATCCGTGAACTTAACTGCATTTGATAATAGGTTTAATATAACTCGCTCAATTTTTTCAGGATCACATACAACGATCCCTTCTTCTAAATCGGATTCAAACTTTAGTGTTAACCCTTGATTTTTTACATAGTCTTGCACTGAGTTTACAATACTTTTAATCAATTCAACTATATCATACTGTTGTAGGTTAAGTGTATAAAAACCAGAGTCAATACATGTAATATCAATTAAGTTATTTACAATTCGTAACAACCTATAGCAGTTTTTCTTCATTCTTTCTGAAGTCTTTTTATATTTTTGATGGTTTTTATTTTCACGATCAGAATCTATATATAAATCATGTAGCTGTAAACTGCCTAATAATACGTTTAAGGGCGTTCTTAGTTCATTTGATACATTGGAAAAAAATTCAGTTCTTAGTTGATCCAATCCAAGATGTTCCAGTAATAGCTCTTTCTCAGTCATATCCTTTGCGACAATCACTGCTGCCTCTCCATCATCAAAGGGAATCTTTATGGCTGTAACTTCAACATTAACTTCCTCCCCATCCCTTTTAATATATCTAGTCTTATTTAGAGGTGCAACGCCATTTTGCGCTTTTAATTTTTCAAAACGAGCCTCTACTTTATTTGTATAATCTGGGTGAACGATATTATAATATGTTAAACCAGTTAGTTCTTCACTAGTCTTATAGTCTAATAGATTTAGTGCAGCATCATTTGCAAATTTAAATCTTTTACTATCTATATCCACTATAAGCACCGCATCCGGAAGAAAAGAAAAAATCTTTTCTTGTTTTTCTGCATAGAGCTTCAAGTCTGCTTCTAACCTTTTCCTTTCAGTAATGTCTCGGGCAACGATTAAACTCGCTCTTTTCCCTTCTAAGTGAAAATCATGGGTTAGTACATCTACAGGAATTCTCGTTCCACCTTTTCCTATGTGTACTGACTCAAAGTTTTTCACTTGATTTTTATTAATACTATCTGCAAGATGTAATAGTTCTATTGGGCTAAAACGACTGATATCTTTCGGTGCCATATTCAACATTTCTTCATAGGTATATCCAAGTCGGGTGTATCCTTCAGTATTCACATCAACAAAATTACCTGCAACATCTTTTAAAAAATCTCCCCCTTCATCTTCATATATATAAAATAAGTAAAGGGCATCATTTATATTTTGAAATAGTGCTTTATATTTTTCTTTACTTCGATTTAATTCATTAAAGTAATTAATTTCATCTGTCATATCACTAATAAGGGCATATAGATACTGCTTATCATTAATTTTTATCGGACACATCACTACTTTTACGTCTTTTAATCGACCACTCTTTAATCGATTAATCAAGTATAAAGTTTTTATTTTATTTTTCCTAATATCCTCCTTCATCTCATTTATATCAGATTGCGAGACAAAAGGATTGATATTTTTTATGCTCATGCTTTTAAATTCTTCTCTTGTATATCCGTAAAAATCTATTGCTTCTCTGCTCGCATCAACGATATCACCATTCTCTACGTCTACTACTAGCTGTATCATATTGAGGTCATTTAGAATCTCATTTTTCGATATTATATTTAGGTTTGTTTCACGTTCTTTTAAATTTAATCTTAGTTTGTTATTTTCCTCTTTTAATTGATTAATCTCTTGTTGTAAGATCTTTAGCTTATTTTGCATCCCAGTCCCCCGAATAATAAAATTTAAAAATTTTTATTTTATGATTATATCCCTTTTATGATAAATATTGTAAATAGTAATCTCTAAAAAATTGACTAGATTATTTATATTTTCACTAGTCAATTTCTTTTTGTCTTATTCTTATTACTTAGTATATATATCTGAAAACTCAATAAACATTCTTTCAATGTTAAAGCTGTCATAATTATTAACTTTGCATTGATTAGAATTACAATTTTCTACATACTTTAATGGTAATCTAATGATAAATGCACTACCTTTTTTAAAAGTGCTTTCTACTTCTACACTACCACCATGCATCTCCACTAAGGCTTTTACAAGAGATAGTCCTATGCCGCTACCCTCATGGTTTCTTGTTAAAGATTTATCTACTTGAACAAATCGTTCAAAAATGGATTCTTTCTTTTCTTCAGGTATTCCTCTTCCCGAATCCTTAACTTTTATCACTATATCTTTATGATCGCTGTCAATGCTTACTTCTATACTTCCTCCCGAATCAGTAAATTTAATTGCATTCGACAGAAGATTTAATAAAATACGTTCAATTTTCTCAGGATCACATGCTACTACCCCATGTTCTAAACTCGAATGAAACCTTAGTTTTATATTTTGATTATGCACATAATCTTCTACTGAAGTAACAATATTTTTTATAAGGGTTACGATATCATAATTTTCGAGCTCTACATTGTAAAAACCAGAATCAATCCTGGTAATATCTATTAAATTATTTACTAAACGCAACAATCTAAAACAATTTCTTTTCATACGTTCCGCAGTCTTTTTGTATTTTGGATAATTCGGGTTATCTTTATCATCTTCTATGTACAAGTCATTTAATTGTAAACTACCCAATATAACATTTAGGGGTGTTCTTAACTCATGGGAAAGATTTGCAAAGAACTCTGTTCTAAGCTTATCCATCGCAATCCTTTCCTCTAAATTTTTTCGTTCGGTAATATCTCTAGAAACGACTAAAACAACATGTCCCTCCTCATAAGGGATTTTTAAGCCTGTAGTTTCTACATTAACTTCTTCTCCATTTTTATTTGCGTATTTAATTTCACTTAGCCCTACTAGGTTTTGTTCATACTTAAGCTTCGAGCAACGCTCTTTAACAATAGCTTTAAAGTCCGGGTGAACAATATCTATATATTGTTCACCAATTAATTCATCGGGAGATTCATAACCTAATAATTTTACACCAAAGTCATTTACAAATTGAATTTTGCCGTTTTCTTCTTGATCTACTAAAAATACGGCATCCGGGAGAAATGATATAATCTTTTCTTGTTTTTCTGCATTTTCTTTTAAGCTTTTTTCAAAGCGCTTCCGTTCCGTAATGTCTCTGGCTACAATAATGGTTGCTTTTTCCCCTGAAAAATCAAATTCATTGGTAATAACATCAACGGGGATATGTTGTCCTGATTTTGTAATATGTGTTGATTCAAAGGTAACCTTCCCTTCTCTTCTCACTTTATAAACAAGTTCTTGTAGGGTTTCCTCGTCCAAAACACTAATATCCTTTGCCGACATATGAAGTATTTCTTCATATGTATATCCTAGCCGAGTGTAACCCTTAGTATTGACCTCTAAGAAATTACCCATCTTACCATCTTCACCTATTTTTAAGAAGTATATAGCGTCATTTATATTATTAAAAAGTTCTTTGAATTTTTTTTCACTTTCATTTAGTAGTTGTAATTTTTTATTTTTATCAGTGACGTCTTCTATAATCCCATAAATATAATCCCTACCACTTATATTTACAACCCCACCGATTGCTTCTACATCTCTTAATTCTCCGCTTTTTATGCGATGTTGTACGTAGAATTTTCCCTGATTATCTTCTCTGTTTTTACCGACTTTTCTGTCTCTTTGTTCTTTCGTCAAACCATCTATCTCTTTTATATTCATTTTGGTTATTTCCTGTTTTGTATAACCATAAAATTGAAGCGCTGCATCATTTACTTCAACAATATTTCCAGACGCTTGATCTATCAACAGTAAAATAGCACTTATGTTCTCAAATATATTAGAATGAAGGCTTTCATTAAGATCTTCGTAGCTTTTTAGCTCCATTTTTAACTTTTTATTTTCTTCTCTAAGTTGCTTTAGTTCCGCTTCAAGCGCTTGTAAATTAGTATTCGTCATGATGTTCCCCCAAGAAATTATTTAAATAATATTGTAGTTATAACATCTTAGTACTATTATCCAAAAATACAAAAATTCCTGCAAATTTTGCTATAAAATTACATAATTCTTTAAATAAAAATACGCTCTTGGACAAGAGCGTAAATCTGTAATATGCTAGTTAATTCTCATCAAAGACAAAAACATTATTTTCATTTGTAATGACAACAAAACGTGCTGTTTTTTCATCTTTGTACAAAGTCATCACATCCCAGGGGAAATAGATAATTTCCTCTGACATTATATCTTCTGAATCATCGAAACTTACTTTAAGTAGTTGATTTTCTTCTATTATATAAGCAATGCTACCCTCCACAATGGCAAACATATCTCTATTATTTAAAATATCCGGATGGCTATAGGTTTTACGTTCATTTGTCTCAAGTTCGATGATATCCAATACATCCCTTACGCCAAGATTACTACCATAAATATATTTCTCAGATAAAAAGTCAAAGAAGTTATAGGGCATATTTCTTACATTCGTTGCTTCTTTTTGTTCAATATTGTAAATCATAACCTTTTCGTAATTTAATTTCTCTAATTGTCCTTCAGATCCTTGAATTATTTCCCCTACGGATATACCAACCCTCGACCCTTCCTGACTCCATTGTATATTTTCAAAAACATCTACCATTCCCTCCGGTCTTGTAAAGATCGTTTTCTCTTCTTTACTTTCTAGGGAAAGAAGTACCATTTCATACCCAATGTATGATTCCCAATGGGATGTAAAAATTACTTCTTCAATGGGATTGTCAGGCATTTTTATAAATACAAGATGTTCATCATTTGGTCCCCAATTTGTCGTTGTTGCATCCACTTCATAATATAGATTCCCCTCAATGTCATAAATCTGATTATGGTTGACAACAAAATAATTTCCTAATGGACTCCATCTTGTTTTGTAAGAGAATGTTTTAACTTCTTCTTCACTCATACTATCCTTTACTAAAATTCTATTGTTCTCTTGTATATTATATAAGTATAAATGTGCATTTTCAGTGGGTCCCTTTGTATATAAAACAAGGCTTTCATCAGGAGATATACGAACATTTGGACTTCTAGTAAAAGTAATTTCCTCATCTATTTTCTTGTCTTCTACACCGCTTCTGTGAAGTAATTGTCCCTCGCTGTCTACAAGTAAAGCCTCATTTTTTTTTATCGGAATAAATGAATCATAACGACCAATTCTTTCGTGAATTAATGTTAATTCAAAATCTGCTAGATCCAAAGCATAAAAATTAAAATAGTTTTCTTCGACCCCTGTAAAATAAAATATACCTTCTTCTACTCGCACACCAGTAATGCGTCCTATATCTGCAACTGCTTCTACTTCTTCTAATCTTTCTAGGGCTGATTCAATTGCTTCCTGCTGCTGGGGATCTTCCTCCCTGCCGCACCCAATTAATATGACTATCATAAATAGTAAAATTATGATAAAACAGCTTCCTTTTTTCACTGTAACCACTCCTATCATTCTTCCTTACTGCCATCCTTGTCCTTAACAATATCTTTTATTTTTATATAGAAGTAACCAAATCCAATTACAATTGCCACAGAACTAAAGAGCATTATAATATATCTTGTCATTTTATCACCTTCAATCCTATATCTTCTTTTTATTATTCTCCATATTTCCAGTTCATATTTATTTTTTTGTGTTTAATCAACTTGAAATACACGCTAGTAATTATACAATGAAGTAAATATGGATACTGTAATTGACAACGCTTTTATTTTCCATAAAAAAACCTTGTAGAACCAGCATGGTTCTACAAGGTTTGAGCTTTTATTACGATTATATATTACCTTTATTCTTAAATAAAAAGATATTTATTTGTATTACAATACAAAGTATACTCCAAAGAAGTATAGCAATAATGTCCGTTGCAGGATGGATAATTGATCCATTATATAAAATATTTATCAAACTAACTATTCCTACTAAGGTTCCCAAAACAATGAATGGACCTAGGGTTAAAACTTTCTCTTTTTGTTTATTGCTAAAAGGATAAATGTTAAACCATACAAGATCTTTTATCTCACTCCAAATACTTACTAAAAAGTCTGACATAATAAACATAACAAACATTAATACAATTATAAAAATTATTTGATTATTAGATATGAAAACCGTACCCAGTGCAATTACAGTAAGTTGAAGCAATAGCATTAAATTTCCTGTATTGCGTGTTAATTTTCTAAAATATAATAAATATAAAGCCCCTTCTTTTGTAAATGGGATCAATCGAACACCACTGAAAATTGAAAAAGTTTTCTTTCTAAACTGCTTTTTCTTTTCTGGTGGTCTACCTAAAAGAATAGAAAATTGATCTGACCGCATATCCGACTCCTCTTGTATCCAACGTCCCCAATCTAGCTGTATCTTATTTATAAAATAAGTTGTAATTAACCAAAAAGTTATCGCACAAAAAATTAAAATTAAGCTTGAATACAATGATATTCTTTCCATCAAAAACATAGGTGTGAAATAGAGCGCTAGCGTCCATGCAGTCCAGAAAAATAATAGTTTAAGCCCTCGGCGTACCCACTTACCTCTTTGTTGCTGAAGGATAAATCGGGTATTAATAAAAGTTAATTTTATAAACAGGCCCCATAAGTACAGTGGTAAATAAGTCTTAACTGAAAAATCCGAAATCCCTTTATATAATAAGATAGCTATACTAGATAACACGGTCCACTTTAACACATGTGTACCCATATTTAGAAGGAAGGAATACTTTGCAAACTTCTTTCCTAACTCATTAAGGGGACTCAAGAAAAACTCATCTGCAGGTTTTAAATATGCGATAAATTTGCCGGAAAGTACTATGTAGACAATTAAAAAGGGATACAATGCATATAGTAAAATATTATTCTGTATGATTTCACTTAACTTTGGTATTGTCTCAATGTTTAAATACACAAGTCCCCCTACAAGTAGTAGGACATAAATCATAATTATCCAGTCTATTTGAAATCTAATAAATTTATAATAGGTTTTTACTAGATATATCATTCTTTTTTTCCAAAGCAAATAAACAGGATTCATGTCTTTGCCCCCATTACATTACAAAAAATATCAGTTAAAGACTGTTCAATTAACCCTGACTGCTCTTGTAACACTTTTAATCCACCAGATATTATAACCTTTCCATCATTTATAAGGACAAATTCATCACAAATTTTTTCAGCTGTATCTAACACATGGGTACATAATAAAATACCCATACCTTTTTCTCTTTTCTGTTGTATTTGCTTTATTAAAAGACTAATAGCTGTTGGATCTAATCCTATAAAGGGCTCATCTACAATTAAAAGGGAAGGATTATACAGAAATGCACACATAATCATTACTTTCTGTTTCATTCCCTTTGAAAAGGTATTGGGAAAATGATGCAGCTTATCTTTCATATTAAATTGTTCAAGTAATTCATTCATGCGCTCAGTAAATACACTTTTTTCTATATCGTGGGCCATAGCTGTAAATTGAAGATGTTCAAACAATGTAAACTCGTCATATAATAGTGGTGTTTCAGGTATGTACGCCATTTCATTTTTTAAATTCTCAGGAAACTCTAAAACATTTTTACCCAAGAGATCTATGCTCCCGGACATAATAGGTAATATCCCAAGAATTGTTTTAATCAAAGTAGTTTTTCCAGCCCCATTTGAACCTATGAGTCCCACAATCTTACCTTTGTCTATATTAAGAGATACTTCTTTCAATATACTTTCCTTATCATACCCTGAAGTTACTGAATTGACTTTTAATATTTCCATTTCTACCTCCAGTGTTTTAAAAATATGTATTTACATGTATTTTAGTAAAATCTAAATCTTCCTCTTTATAGGCCGCTTTTTCTTCATTCGGATAACCTAACCCAATGATCGACTCCACACGCATATTCTCTGTCAAGCTAAAAATTTCTCTTGTGTATTGTTCTGCAGATATCTCGTGGTTATGTTCCCGCATTCTAATTTGTATCCAGCAAGAGCCCAATCCCAAATGCTCTGCCATTAATTGTATAATTGTCGACGCTATGGATGTATCTTCAATCCAAACATCGCACTTTTCTTCATCTGCAAGAACAACAATCGCTAGGGGTGCTCCACTTAGGAATGTTGAACCATGGGCTTTGGCTTTAGAAAGCTGTGTAATAATTTCTTCATCAGTTACAACAATAAACTCCCACGGACGTCTGCTTTTTGATGACGGGGATAGCAAAGCAGCCTTCATAATTTGATCAACTTTTTCTTGCTCCACTTTTTGCTCTGTGTATTTTCTAATACTTCTTCTCTTCATTAATAAATCAAGCACATTATCGCCTCCTTGAATTAAATAATTATTATAACTTCTTCGTCATTGTTACATGAGGTATTCCTGCTTCCATAAACACGTTAGAAGTCCGTTTATATCCGAGTTTTTCATAAAAATTTTCCGCATGGGTTTGTGCATTAAGTTTTCCTTTTTTTATACCCCGTTCCTTTGCTATTTCCTCTAAAGCTTTTACAATATCCTCACCAAATCCTTTTTTTCGATACTTTTCTAACACACAAATTCTTTCTAATTTTGCCGTATCATCCAGGATTCTTAACCGTCCGGTACCTACTGGTACTTTTCCATCATACACCAGAACATGATCACTACTTGTTTCATATTCATCAAATTCTTCTTTTGGGTCCACATTTTGTTCCTCTACAAAAACGATTTTTCTTATTTCATGAGCTTTTTCAAAAAGATCAAAGTTACTTATACGCTTTATATTCATTTTGACAATTCCTTTCAGTCTTTATAAAGATTACTCTTATTCGTTTTCTTTTTCAACTTCATCTTTATTATAGTATTCTACGATGTATTTATCTAGTTTTTGGCTTATTTTTAGTACAATATCCGCTCTTATATTCATATTTATTGCATTATCTAAAATATTTCTAGTAACTTTTATTTTTTCTCTATTATTCACGTCTGTTCCTCCTAGAATTAGGAAATAAATATAATTTTACATCAACTGTTTACCAATTGCAAATAAATAATATGTGCAATTAGCTGATTACAAAAAATATTTACTTTCGTTACAGTATATCTATATACTCAAAATCAAGGGAGTGAACAAGGGTGATAGAAAAATTTGAAATAGATAATAAAAAAATAGGTCAAAGAATAAGAAAAGAAAGAGAACAACTACGCCTTTCTAGAGAAGAATTAGCTGAAATTTTAGGACTGTCCGATTACTATGTTGGTCAGCTGGAACGAGGTGAAAGGCAAATGAGCCTTCCTGTTCTTGTTAAAATTACAAATTGTTTTCACGTTTCATTAGACTTTCTTGTTTTTGGAACAGAAAAATATCAGAATGATTTGTTTAAAGAATCTGATGAGAATTATAAAACTAATACTGATAAATATTTTCAAGAAATTTACGATTTACTCATGAAGTGTTCTCCTAATGAGTTATTGCTTTTCAGAAAACTAATTAGTACTATTCTCCCTCATATAAAATAACACTTCTCACACAGAGAAATAAAACTATGATGACACTTATTAAATCACTGAAGGCATGAATATACAAAATCTAAATTCCACTTGTACTTTATTAGGTTTATATTCTACTCGTAACCATCTATTCCTATGCTATATTTTTAAATGTATATAACTTTCTATATAATAAAAACCTCTAAATCATTTAACACAAGTTAAACAATTTAGAGGTTTTTTTATAACACAAAAGTATTTTTACTTTACTTCTTCTATTGCCTGAGTCCCTTCATCTGCTTTTGCATAAAATTTAAAGCCTACGAATAACACTGCCATAATGACATAGCCTAGTACATATTGATAATCGAATAAAAAGGTTAGCTCCGGTGCATGCATAAAGCCTACAGCGGATAACACTGCCCCTGCTAAAGAAGCGTAAGCTGCTTTTTCAAATTCATTATCAATGATAAATACTAAAATAGCGCCCCAAATTAATCCGGTAAACATTGCACCCTGTCCTAAAGGTACAATTCCTGAGGAAAGATTAGCAACAACTTCACCCGCTGCATTATTAAACCTAGTCATAATGTAATTCGCAAAGTAAGGGAACATTGCCAGAACAACAGCTGGGAAATGTTTTTTCTCTACTGATCCAAAGGTTTGCGAAACCATGGATATACCTACAAATACTAATATGGGTGCAATTACAGCTATAGGAATAATTTGTGACATTGCTGCTATTACGCCAAAAGTTGAAGTTAATAAGAAAACAACACCATTTAAAACAGAATATCCTCTTCCTGCATTCATCCACTTTGATCCTATAGAAGCAATGTATACAGTTGTTGGGAATACCCCACCAAATAATGACCCAATTACTGTTCCAACACCATCAACAATTTGTGCTTCTTGTACATTATAAGTGTCTCCTGCTGCTGACATAGCTTCAACATTGTTTAATGTTTCAATAAAATTATATATAGAAATTGGTAATAATACCGCAAATAAACTTGCCATTGGTCCAATTAAATATGAAAATCCTTCTATAAAGCCTAGAGTTGGTAGTGGCAAATACAGTCCTGCTGATGAAAAGCCTTCTGTAATTTGATTTACATCCGCTTGTCTCGTTACATACGCTAAAACAGTTCCAATTACAATAGCAAACAAAGAAGCTGGAATTTTAAAAGGCATCGCCTTTTTCGCTACAAGTCCAATTAATATAATTGCAAGTACTAGCATTCCTACTACGGGCATTTCATAGGTTCTAAAGAATAACTCTCCACCAATAAAGGCAAAGGCTACCCCTGCTAATGCTCCAAGCATTGATGCTCTTGGTAAGTGTGTATGAATCCACTTTCCTATAACACTTCCAAGGGCTTCTATAACACCACCTAGTAAACAGGCTGCCATAGCAATTTTCCAAGCCATTTCAGGATCACCAGTCAAACTTAGTGCTGGGCTTAAAACCCCAAATAAATAGATAAACATTACCGGTGTACTGATCCCATAGGATAAGGCGGTAACATCCGTTCTATTTTCTTTTATTGCAAGTTTTTTAGCCATATGGGCATAATAAAAGTTACCAAATAATACCGAAATCGCTGCCCCTGGGATTACTCTACCATACACAATACTTGCTGGAAATCCCATACCAATCATTGTAACTGCAATAAGTACAAAGTTAGCTAGATTGTTTTGGAAAAGCGCAAAAAAACCATCAACATCTTCTCTTTTAAACCATGGATAATGTGCTTTTGTCATAATAATCCTCCTTCGTGAAATTTAAATGTATATTTTTTATTCTGAAAAAGATAACTGACCTGCATCCATAGATGCTATAATTGCTAGTGACTCAATTCTAAGCCCATTTTTTCTAAGCATACCGCCTCCAGGTTGAAATCCTTTTTCTATGACGATACCTGCACCAACTAAATTTGACCCTGATGCTTTAATTATTTCTTGTAGACCTAAAATAGCCTGTCCATTTGCTAAAAAATCATCGATAATTAATACTTGATCTTCTTTACTTAAATATTTTTTCGATACTCTTATTTTGTAATGCTTGTCTTTTGTATAAGAATATACACTACCTTCATAAGTCTCTTTATCTAGGTTTTTTGACTCCGTTTTCTTTGCAAAAACAACTGGTACTTTAAAATACTGAGCTGCTATTGTAGCTATTGCAATACCAGAAACCTCCGCTGTTAATATCTTTGTTATTTTTTCCTTTTCAAACCTTCTTAAAAATTCTTTTCCTACTTCGTTTAAAAGATCTATATCTAGTTGATGATTTAAAAAACTGTCAACCTTTAAGATTTCACCATTTAATACTCTGCCTTCTTCAATTATTTTTTTCTTTAGTAACTCCATATAATAGTCCTCCTTCTATGTTCTAAATAATAACTAACATTGCTTTTGAGGTAACTTATAAAACTGCGGCTAGCACCTATATAGTAGAAAAATAGAACTTTCCTAGTATATAAAAAAGACGATAAATTAAAAAACCCTGTAGATTTCTTCTACAGGGTTGGTAACCGCTTAATTGGGTAATCGAATAGTATAAAAAGTATAGATCAAATTCCTTTGATTTATATTTTCTAGCCAATTAAATATAAGCAAGCACCCGTAGTTAGACTATTTGCGGCAGTCTAGTAGAAACTTATGGACCATATCTCCAAAATTATACGAGAATCAATATTCTTTTAAAATTATTAGTTTATTTTAGCTTATTTTGTCGAAAAGGTCAAGGAGTAATTATTATTAACTAATTATAATATTTCTATAAAATTCAGTTTAAATTAATTTAATTTTAATCTGTTATACTATGTAGGTAAGACTTTTTTACCAAGGTTTCTATCCATAATAATATAACGACACTTTAATTAAAAACTGGAGGGTTTAATTTTGACAAACAGAACAAAAGGAATTATTTTTATGATTATCGCTTCACTATTTTTTGCTATTATGGCAACCTTTGTACGACTTTCTGGAGATTTACCAACAATGCAAAAAGTTTTTTTCAGAAATATAGTAGGCTTTATTGTTTCAGCCTTTATTATTTTTAGATCAAAGGCATCTTTTAAAGGGAATAATACTAACCTTTTAATATGGCGTTCTTTGCTTGGGTTGACTGGGATTTTTCTATACTTCTTTGCCATAGACCGATTACCTTTAGGTAACGCCGTAGTCCTTAACCAAATGAACCCTTTTTTTGTAATTATATTTTCTTTTTTATTTTTAAATGAGCAAATAAAAAAGTTTCAGGTCTTAGCTATAACAATTGCTCTAACTGGTGTTTTATTCATTGTTAGACCAGGTTTAAACTATACTGTTTTACCAGCACTATCTGCCCTTTCATCAGCAATTTTCGCAGCAGGTGCCTATACAATAATTAGACACCTGCGTTTAACAGACTCCCCTCAAACAATTGTTTTTTATTTCACCGGCATTACAAGCTTGGTATCTTTTCCATTTTTAGTTTTTGGTGAATTTGTTAGACCAAGTATATTTCAAGTTGTTGCACTTTTACTAGTAGGTGTATTTGCAACTCTAGCACAGTTTTTTATGACCCACGCTTATCGCTATGCAGAAGCAGGAGATCTTTCAATATACTCCTATGGAAATACTATCTTCTCAACTTTAATCGGTATATTCCTACTAGGAGAAATGTTAAACATCTATAGCGTGCTAGGGATTGTCCTCATTCTTTTCGGTGCGTATATGAATTATAGGTATAAAGCATCTCATTTATAATTTTTGAAATAAAAGTACACGATGATTCAGAAAAGTCAACACCGAGATCCTTCGTAAACTCAGGATAACAATCAAAAAAATTCTGTCATTCTGAACGCTAGTGAAGAAATTCGGTTGTCATTCTGAACGACAATGAAGAATCTCGGGTTGTCATTCTGAACCCTAGTGAAGAATCTCGGGTTTAGAATATAATTAAGTCAAAAGCGAGATCCTTCGCAAAGCTCAGGATGACAAAAGAATCAGTTGGAAAGTTAGATATGAGACAGGGGATAGAGAAACAAAAGAGTAATTACAAAGTCAAAACCAGATCCTTCGTAGACTCAGGATGACAGATAAAAAAAGTTTTATCATTCCCCTCTGCGTAACCGACTGTCACGAAACTTCTCTTCGGTCATCTGCTTGCACTCTGCGTAAACGACTGACACGAAACTTCTCTTCGGTCATCTGCTTATGAACGACAATGAAGAATCTCGGGTTGTCATTCTGAACCCTAGTGAAGAATCTCGGGTTTAGAATATAATTAAGTCAAAAGCGAGATCCTTCGCAAAGCTCAGGATGACAAAAGAATCAGTTGGAAAGTTAGATATGAGACAGGGGATAGAGAAACAAAAGAGTAATTACAAAGTCAAAACCAGATCCTTCACAAGCTTAGGATGACAGTTAAAAAAATTGGGTTGACACGCAAACCCGATCAAAAATAAAAAAAACCACAGTTCGTTAAGCTGTGGTTAAAATTATTTTTTCTTTTTATTTTTATCGTCTTTGTTTTCTGTTTGATATGCTGCATGTTTAACACTCATAAAAAATCCTAATGTAATACCAAAACCTAGATCGTCCAGTCTAAAAACGGATGTAATCATTAATGTGGCTAAAACAACGATTACATACACTGAAAAATTAAACATCCACTTTGTTTTATATTTTTTTACAAAATTTTGTAATGATTTAAAAACATGAATATTCCACTGATCCAAACTATTAAAGAACATAGTAAAACATACTTGAGACAGTACTGCACCAATTAAAAAAATAAATATATTCAATTTACAACCTCCTAAGTCACAATTTAAGCATTTTCCTTAGCTTTGGTTTTTTTCATTTCTTCTTTTCCGTTTTCTTGGGTTTTCATTTTACAGTTTCCTTCAAATACAGCTTCTTCATCTACCACAAAAGATTTCACTTCAACGTCTCCATAAAGTTTACCCCCTGATGTAACACGAAGCAAATTTGTCGCTTTTACATTTCCTTCAACTGCTCCTGCAATAACTACATTCGTTGTAGTTATGTCCCCCAAAATTTTGCAGTTTTCTCCTATAAAAACATCTCCTTTAACAATAAGATGTCCTTTTATTTCTCCATCAATACGCAGGGTTCCTTCTGCTTTTAGTGTTCCTTCGAAAGCACTATTTTTTCCAATAAGGGTATCAAATTTTTCAAAACTAACTTCTTCCTTCGTTTCTTTTTTTGTAAACATAATAGCCTCCTTCATTATAATTGGTTTCTTTTTATATGTAGTTTGTTAGTTTTCAATAGCAGTCATAGGGTCTATAGGTTCTCCATTTAACCTTATTTCAAAGTGCACATGGGGCCCAGTACTTCTGCCTGTACTTCCCATCTTAGCAATTAGGTCTCCTTTACTTACTCTATCCCCAACACTTACTAGATTTTTGTTATTGTGGGCATATAAAGAAGTGTATCCGTTGCCATGGGATATTGTAATCATTCGTCCATAGGATCCGTTGTATCCAGAAAAAGTAACTACACCGCCAGCTGCTGCATAAATGTTTGTATTCCTACTATTTGCAATATCTACGCCGTTATGAAACTCTAGCCTTCTTGTAACGGGATGTATTCGATCTCCAAAGGGTGAAGAAATCCTGCCCGTTGCAGGCTTTCGGTTTGGAATGGCTTCCAAAACATCTAATTGCTCATTAATATCATTAATTAGAACATTCATTTGTTTTTCTTGCGTCTCTATTAAGTCATTCAAATCCTCTAAATTTTCTAAATCTACATCCACTGTTGGAGCTAACAAAGGCATCCTTGTATTCGATCTTGAAACAACAAGATTGTTAGGTTTTTCTTTCTGTTCTGTTCCAATCATATCAAGCACTTTATTTTCTAAATGGGAAAGTCTTTCAATTCGTTCATCTACTTCCTCTGCTCTTGCATTATAAAAGGCAATTGTTTCTTTCTGTTGTTGATTTTCTTCTTGTAAAACAATTATTTGCTGTGATGCCTCCTGATAATTGTTATTTAAGTAGAAAAAACCTCCACTAAGTACTACTAAGGCTAAAGTTAACATAGCCCCACCAGTTATTAAACTTAAAATAAAGTTATATGAAATTGTAAATTGTTTTATTTCTTTTGTTGAGTTAGGAACAATCATAAAAGTTAATTTTTTATTTTTTTCTCTAATATGCTTAAACTTTTTAATCATTTTTAACCATTAACTCCTTTTTACCGTATCGCTAGTGTTTTTTTCTTCTTGTTCTTTGCTCTTATTTTTTCCAAAACCAAAAACTAGTTTGTTAAATCTTTTAAATCGTGCATAACTTCCACTTTTTAAGAAAGATAGAAAAGATACTTCTAAGCTTCTTGTTAGCTTTAAAAGAATGTTTGGTATTCTATTTAATTTAGAAACGCGACTTATTTTTGCTACCCTTAAAAGTCTTGCTATCCTAAAAAATCTAAAAACAATATCAAAAGGGATCACTGCAATCATTTCAATCCAAGAAGTTTTTATAAAATCTTTTTTCGACTTTTCCCAATATTTATATCGATATATTAAATCTATTAAAAACACACCACATACCAACAAGTCAAAAACTTCTACAAACCTAGTGAATGCCAAGTTATCCACTAAAAAAGTATCTGCAAGTGCTAAAGCCATAATTGACAATGCTAAAACGACCATTAAGGTTTCGACTTTTTGTTTCACTGTGCTATTTGATTTTAAAATATTAAGTAAGCTTAAATAAGCCTTTTTCGTGCTTGTAAAAATACTTTTAACCATTATAACACCGCTCCTATAAGACTTTACTCTCTTATTTAATCATAACCATTAAAATTTTTCTACAGATTTCTACATAAATAATTTACCATTTTTAATATGAAATTACAGTTTATTTCTATGTGTATAAATAGTATTATGAAAATTCCTCATTAGTAGTATTTTATTTATAGGTATATGTCCTTAATTTACTAGGACTGTAGTTTTAAAAATGCCATTTATCATTAAATTTGAATTCTAATTCGTGTATAATAATTATAAAGGTATGCTACATACAATGTAGACAAAAATATTAAAAGGTAGGTGTTATAAATGAACAACAGAAGTCAGTCAGCTAAGATACTTATATTTACCTTGATTTTTACGTTAATCCTTTCTTCTAGTGCATTTGCCAATAATGGTAGGGGTAATGGTAGAGGGAACGCTGCAAAACAACCTGGCCCACCAAGTCATGCAAGAGCAGTAGGCCTTCAAAGAACTCAAACAACTCCTGATGAAGTAGCCAATGTTGAAACTACAGCACAAGTTAATACCCTAGCGTTAGAGGAAAACGATGAAATTTTAGATGAAGACATAATATCAGAATTAGATAAAGAAGTTCAAGAAGCAAACGAAGAAGTCCAAGAAATAGACGAAGTAAAAGACGTGATTCAAGGTGACGACGAAACTACTCCTATTAACGAACCAGATTTTCAGGATAGACAGCCGAAAAAGGCTAAATCAAACAACGGTTTAAATGGTTTGCAAAGAGCAATTCATAACGTTAGACATACGCCTGCTTTTGATGTTATCTCTAGGTTAATTGAGCTTAGAGGTGGTACCGTTGAACTTGATGACACTGAAATCGTTGATGATGAATCAGTGGAAGATAAGGAAGATCAAGACATAGTTGAACAAGACAGTAAGGAGCAACTACCGGAAGATGAAATCGTTGATGAAAAACAATCCGATGTAGAAGGTATAGACAAAGAACTTAAAGTTGAAGATAATAGTGACTATGAAGAAAAGGATACCCCTGAGCAAAATAATGAGGATCTACAAGAGCTTCGCGAAGTAGTCCAAGAAGCAATACAGACTACTTTTGACTCAGAAGAAGATGTTATTACCGCAATAGAAAATTTAATTGTTTTATTAAACAGCTTTATTTAATCTATCGTTCCTCCCCAGAAGATAGTATATATATGTGAAAGACTAAGAGAGACTACTATGATACATAGTAGTCTCTCTTTATCTACCATTCAATATTTAGTTAATAACTAAGGCTATAATTAAGGGCAAGGTTAAAATAGATAGTAGTGTTGTCGAAAATACCATAACTGCTGCATATGCTTCTTCCTTTTTAAAACGCTCCGCAAATATAGATGTCATTATCGCCGATGGCATTGCAGAAAGAAGAATTACTGTTTTTGCAACAATTGAATCATCCCCCACGATCTTAAATAACAGATATAGTGTTAAGGGCATTATTATTAACTTAAGCAGTATGCCATAGTATAATGTCCAATCTTTCATGTAAGACCCAAATTTTACATTTGTAAGAATTACTCCAATAATCATCATTGCTAAAGGACCTGTCATACTTCCTACTGCTTCAATACTTATATTTAAAAAGGCTGGCAAAGAAATATTCGTTGTCATTAATATGACACCAAAAACCACAGCTAAAACAGATGGATTTCTAGTAAGCTTGAGCATTTCACTTCCCGCATCTTTCCACTTAAAATCTCCCTTAAAAATTATGATTCCATATGTCCATAAATATATAGAAAAAAACATATTAAAAATAGACCCATAGAGTACAGCTTCAGCACCGAACAGTGTATTTAATATTGGAAATCCTACATACCCGATATTAGGAAACACATTAGAAAACTGCAGTATCGTTTTTTTATCCTTTTTTACTGGTAATAAAAAATGAAACGAAAAAATACCCATAATGATATAAGCTAAGAAACTATAGGCAAACATTTTTGCCACATTGTCTTTAACACTATCGTCATAGGTAAGCACAAAGGAAGAAACAATCATTAATGGTAGGGTTATATTTAGTAATATCTCTATCAACCCTTTATTGACGTGATCCGTAATAATATTTCTTACCTTACCATATGCACCAATCAACATAAGCATAAATAATGAAATAACGCTGTTAATAATAGTCGACATTTCCAAAAACATCACCCCATCTTCAGCATTATTCATTTTATTCTTGTCGTAGTTTTTTGTGATTGATGCTAATTGTTTTTTTAGAATCCACCTATTTAAATTAGCTTTTAAGTTTGCATGCTTGCATTCTTTTTTTCACCTTGTCACATTTTCAAGGTATACACATAGTGTATTACTGCAAAAGGAAAAAATTTGATGGGGTGATTATATGCCGGAAATTATTAATAACAAAGGAGATTACGCTTTAGACTTCATTATGATTCCAAGTGAGCACATAGGAGAATTTAATGATTTCATGACCCAATACGGAGACTTATCTGACTATGACCTTTTTAATGAAATACTAGTGACAAAAAATGAAGTATCTCAAAGTGAACTACAATCGCATATTAAAAATTTAGATGCATTATCTCAAATGGATGGATTTGTTAACGATTTTACAAGACAAAGAATCGAACTGGTAAAAGAAGTGCTAAATACTGATTCTTCTACAACACCACAATCCAAGATTGAAAAACAGTTTTTATTTGGTGGTAGTAGTTTGCTTTTATGGTTCTTAACCCTAGCGGCCATATGGCGTAGACCTTTTAGGGGTCCAAGATTCAGAAGACCTGGATTTTGGTAAACTGTACTGAGATGTTGAAAACACCACCCTAAATTATGTGGTGTTTTCTTCTGTTTTTGGTGATTGTTTTTCCATGGTTACATTAAAGTATGCAAATGCTGTAGCAACAATAAAAGTTAACCAACAGACAAAGGCATAGGGGGCATATTTTAGTGGGTCTACCGCAAGTACAGATAGCATAAATGCACCACTACTATTCCATGGAATAAGGGGCGCTGTTAAAGTTCCTCCACCCTCTAATGCCCTAGTTAAGTTTTTATTATGTAAATCTAGTTTTTTATAATGTTCTTCATACATTTGTCCTGGAAGAATAACTGCTAGATATTGATTCGCTCCAAAAATATTAATAAAAATAGATGTTAGAGCCGTTGTTAGAACTAATGGTCCACGAGTATTTAAAAAAGCCGTCATTTTGGAAACGATAGCACTTAGCATTCCTGTGTCGTTCATTAGTCCACCAAAGGGCAAGGCCACTATTGCAAGAGCGACAACAGAGTACATACTGGACATGCCACCACGAGATAATAACTCGTCCATTTCATCCCACCCTGTAGAGATCTCTACACCATGATATAGTGTTTCAAAAACCTCTCCTAGATTACTTCCTTGTGCGATGATTTGAACCATACTTCCAAGTAGCACACCAACAGCCAGACTTGGAATTGCAGGCACTTTAAATAAGATAAGTGTTACCACTGCTGCTGGAGGGATTATCAACCAATAGGATAACCTAAAGTTTTCTGCAATGGCACTTTGGTAATCGCTTACATCAATCCCATTCCCACCTTCTATAAAAAATATGCCTATGATTGCATATAAAATTAGTGCTATTACAAAGCTAGGTACCGTCGTATAGAGCATATGCTTTATATGTTCGTATAAATCTACTTTTAGTAAAGAAGGAGTTAAATTAGTAGAATCAGATAAAGGGGATAGCTTGTCTCCAAAGAAGGCACCGGATACAACTGCACCGGCAATTATATGTGCAGGAATACCCAGCCCTTGGCCTATCCCTATTGCTGCTACACCAATTGTTCCAGCAGTTGTCCAGGAACTCCCGGTAACCACAGATATGAAACTACAAAGTACTAATATAGAAGGTAAAAACCATGTTTCACTAAATACATAAAACCCATAGTACATCAAAGCTGGTACAACACCACTGGCAATCCAAGTACCAATGAGCATACCAATAATTAATAAAATAATTATAGCAGATATTGCTCTTGAAATACTTGAAACGATGCTCTTTTCAATTTGATCCCATGAGTGGTTGTAGTAGTATCCTATGGCGGCTACAGTTATTGTTCCTAATATTAAAGAAGAGTGGGGTTCTGTATCGTATAAAAATACAGATACCCCCAAAGAGAGCCCCATTACAATAAAAGGAACAAGTGATATCCAAAAAGAAGGTATCGTTGTTTGATTTTTTGTTGTCATCGAATCACCGCCTTAGTACTCACATACCCGGTCAGAAATTATTTTAAACGGTAATTCCACCAATTAGGCTTTAACAATGTTCTTGCCTGTGTTTTTTGCCTTATACAGCTGCTCATCGGCTCGTCTTAACCAACTATTAATATCCTCTTGAAGACAAAGCTCTGCAACGCCAAAACTACATGTTGCATGCCCCACTTTTGGAAAGTCGTAGTCTGCTATTTTTTGTCTCAATCGTTCAGCCATAATTTTTCCACGCTCTTTTTTCATATGAGGTAGTAAAATAATAAATTCCTCACCACCCCACCTAGCAAAAATGTCAATGTCTCGAATGCTGTTTCTAACCAATTTTGCCGTCTCTACGATCACTTCATCACCACATAGATGACCATAAGTATCATTTATTCTTTTAAAATTGTCAAAGTCAAAAATAATAAGAGATAATGGCGTATTATAAACCTTAGCGTACATAACCCATTTTTTTAGCTCTTCGTCTAACTTAGCTCGGTTGTATGCCCCAGATAAGTGATCCGTTGTAGAGAGTCTTTCAAGCTCTTTACTGTGTAAATATTGGGATCTTTTTGCATGTTGATTTCTAAAGGCAATAATACTGCTAAGCAAAATTACAATTACTAAATATACGATAACAGCTGAGAGCTCTGATAATTTGATATTATCGACTCTATACTTTGATGTCACTAAAAAACATACTGTAATAAATGATGACACCCCAATCATGTGAATCCATCTATTTGGCACCATATATATCGCAATAATAATAACCATTACGCCAAAAGACTGTATTAGAAAATTAGGTGACTCATACATATAAAATACAAATAAAAACAAAAAGGCACATATAATTTCATAAGATGTAATCAAGTAGGATAATATTTTTAAATTATTTATTTTATTCAGTCTTAAAAACAATCCTATTACCAACAAAACAAAGCATATACGCACAGTAGCAATCCATAAAAAAGACATCTTGTTTTGAATAAGAAAGTAATCAGGTATTAAAAATAATGTATTTAAAATTCCTAAGATTAAAATAATCGGTTTTATAAAACGTAATGACTTTTGCATATCTTGTTGAAAAAAAGTTGATTCTAAGCCAGGACAGGAAAATTCACCTAAACAATTTATATAATCCCTATTACTTTTACATTTCATAGGCATAACCTCACATATTTAGTTACAATCATAAAACATACTCTAATATATTTATTAATGTAATTACATAATATGTAAGAAAATTGTTTTTGATTATAGGTCCTGGACCCTATATTTAAGTAATAATATTGACTGCCTCAATATAAAAATCTAACAAAAAAAATCCAGTCTACCGATAGACTGGATTTTCAAGCTTTTCTCTGAACTTACAATAATGCAAAACCTAAAAGCAAACCAACAATTAATCCGGTATTACTCCAATGACTACTCATGGCATTGGCTTGAGGAATTAACTCATCATTTACAATATAAATCATTGCCCCTGCTGCAAAAGCTAAAGAACCTCCTACGAATACTGGAGAAATTTTAAAGAATATCAATCCAATTGCTGTTCCTAGCGGTGTCATTAACCCTGCAATAAGGGTAAATAAGAATATTTTTCCTGAAGAAAGCCCACCAGCCTTTAAAGGTCCTGCAATTGCTAATCCTTCTGGTATATTATGCAGTGCTATAGCCACAGCAATAAATAACCCTAATTCCGGACTTGCTTCAAGTCCCGCACCAATTGCTAATCCCTCAGGTAAGTTGTGTAGGGCAATACCAAATAAAACTAGGTATCCTACCCTTAGCATTGGACTGTCTACTGATTTTAGATTTTCTTCATTTTCAGTAACCAATTCATCACTGTCAGACATATGAGAGTGAGGAACTAGCTTGTCTAATATGAACATCATGCCAGCACCAAGTAAAAATCCTATAATTGCGGTGGTCATGGAACCAAATTCTACTGCTTCAGGCATTAGCTCAAAAACTGAAATTGCTAGCATAATCCCCCCTGCAAAACCTAATAGCGTCGATAATACTTTGTTATTTGGCTTACCGAAAATGATAAGTACAATAACCCCTAGTGTTGTAGAAACACCTGCTAAAAAACTATATAACAAACCTTGCATATCATCACCCTTCTTTCATTATCACTCATTTATATTCTTAGGTAAAATTTATTTTTTATTAAAGTATCTTACTACTTGTCTAATTGATACCCATTCTCAATTATATCTAAACAGCTTTATTTAATCTATGTAAATAAATTGGTATAAATGTTATATGCTGTCATTCAAAAATCCAGCATAGTTCGTTATTATATTGTACGAACCTGCTGGATTTACTAGCCTTAGTGCAATACTTAGATTGTCATTCCATTAAGGGATATCACATCTCTTTATGCACTAAGCTAGCATTTAGCATTAATCTTTATTGCACTAATTTTATTTTTCATCCTCTTGCTCTGATAGCCATGTATCCACTTCTTCTTGAACTTCTTTTTTCGTTTTTCCATAGATCTCTTGGATTTTTCCAACTAATCTATCTACACTACCTTCTATTTGATCTAGCTCGTTTTCAGTTAACTTACCCCATTTTTCTTTAGCTCGTCCTCTTAACTGTGTCCATTTACCCTTTAGCTCTTGTTTATTCATCATATCATCCTTTCTTTAGATTTCCGTCATCATATAAAACAAATTCTTATGTTATATAAATTGTTTTATACGCCTCTATCATCATTTTCTGATAACCAAAGTTCCACTTCTTGTTCGGCTTCTTCTAGATTTTTTCCGTATTTTTCTTGTATTTTTCCTACTAACTTTTCACCACTGCCTTCAATCTGGTTCAAGTCATCATCTGTAAGCTCGCCCCATTTTTTCTTTGCACTACCTTTTAACTGATTCCATTTTCCTTTTAAAATCTCTTTGTTCATAATAGCCCTCCTTTTTTTATTTATCCGATATTTAATCAATAAAGCTAAATACGTGTTGTATTTAGCTATCTTATTAATTACATACCCAGCTATCGTTAAAATTAACATATTAATTAATATTTGCTAATGTTATTCTTATAAACGTACAGGTAACTCAATTAGTATTTTCCATAGAAAAAGATCTATGACCACGTTACACTAGCACGCTTTATGGGTAACATAAAATAATATTCAAAATGCGTTATATATAGAACGTAGAAAATGATTTGTCCCAAGAAGAGCTTTCTAATATTGTTGGTGTTACAAGACAAACCATTGGTTTGATTGAGTTAGGAAAGTACAACGCAACTTTAAAGCTTTGTTTGGCAATATGCAAGGCATTATCCAAAACCTTGGATGATCTATTTTGGGAAGATTAAAAGTGATAAATTTATTATTTTTACACACGCATTATATTTAAAATATGGTATAATTTAGTGGGTCATTGTTAATTTTATGACAAGCTTCCTTTATGCAGCATAGTAAAATTTATGAATGAGAGGTGCATTATGAAACTTGAGGTAAAAAACCTTCGTAAAAGTTTTTCTGACACAGAAGTACTTCATGGTATATCCTTTACCATTGAAAGTGGAAAGGCACTAGGCTTTTTAGGTAGAAATGGTGCTGGTAAGACGACAACCATTAGAATTCTTATGGATTTGTTTAGTGGTAACAGCGGGGAAATTCTTCTTAATGGTAAAAAATTTGTACCTAAAGAACACCAAATTGGCTATTTGCCTGAAGAACGTGGCCTATATCCTAAACAAAAGGTCCTTGAGCAATTAGTTTATTTTGGTCAACTTAGAGGTCTAACTAGTAAAGAAGCAAAAGAAAATGCATTATATTGGTTAAAGCGACTTGGGGTAGAAGAACATAAAAACAAAAAACTAGAAACCCTGTCAAAAGGAAACCAGCAAAAAGTTCAGTTAGCAGAGACCTTCATCTGTAATCCGGATATTGTTGTTCTTGACGAACCATTCAGTGGTTTAGATCCTGTAAACTCACAAATTTTAAAGGATATCATTAGAGAATTGATTCAGCAAAATAAATTACTTATTTTCTCAAGTCACCAAATGGGTTATATCGAAGAGTTTTGTGAAAATATTGCACTTATAAATAAAGGTGAAATTGTTCTTAAAGGCGATTTAAAAGAAATTAAAAAAGAATACGGTATGAACAGACTAACCTTAAGCGATGTCAATTTATCCTGTAATGAGCTAAAGGAGATATTTGACAATAAATTAGGTAACATCGCTACAGTTGTTGATGAAAAGAAAGACTATCTTATTATAGAGCTGATGGGTCAAAATACGAAACAAGACCTTCTTAAAGCCTTAATAGAACTTAACATTGACATCGAAAAGTTTTCAACTTATCAACCAACACTAGAAGACATTTTTGTTAAAAAGGTAGGTGACGCTTCATGAGAAATTTTTTAATTGTAACAAAATTTGAGTTTTTAAACTTAGTTAAAAATAAAACTGCTATTATCGCAACGGTAATTATATGTTTACTGCTTTCCCTAGGCCTGTCCGCACCTACCATAAGAGATACATTTTTCAGCTCGTCGGATGAAGAAATTGCTATGGACCAAGACCAAGGAGCTGAACACCCTCCGTCCTCTGGGAGAACCTACGGTTTTATCAATAAAGGTGGCATTACTAACGTAGATGATTTAAAACAACGATTTTTTGCTGGAGAATTAGTAGCATTTAACAACCAAGAAGAACTAGAAGAACAAATTCGTTCTGGAGAAGTCGAAGCGGGCTATATCATTGAATCACCTACTCAGTATCAACACATTGTTCAAAATAATGAACTTATGGGTACGAATCCATTTGCCTTTGAATCTGCCCTAGCAGAAGCATATAGAATTAGTGCATTTGAAGATATGGGTATTGAATATAGCTCTGTAGAAGGTATTATATCTGTTCATATTGAACAACAAGATACAGTTGTATTAGGTACTGATAGTGCAAGTAATTATATGTACACCTACATTCTAGTATTTGGATTATACTTTTTAATTATTATATATGGTCAAATTATTGCAACCTCTGTTGCTAGTGAAAAAAGTAATCGTGCAATGGAAGTCCTTATTACAAGTACGGACAGCACCCATTTAATTTTCGGTAAAGTTATTGCTGGTGCCCTTGCTGGTATATGCCAGTTTGGATTAGTTATTTTAACTGGAATCACGGCTTACAATCTAAATGCAGCGGCTTGGGATAACAGTTTAGACTTTGTATTTAAAATACCTGGTAGTACACTATTGTCGTTCTCTGCCTTTGGTATTCTTGGTTACTTATTCTATCTATTTATCTTTGGTGCCCTTGGTGCATTGGTTTCTAGAACTGAAGACGTTAATACAAGTTCCACCCCTATTACATTGATTTTTGTCGCAGTATTTATTGTCTCTATGACAGGTATGCAAAATACTGAAGGGATGGTTCTAAAAATAGCATCCTTTGTACCTTTTAGTTCTTTTATGGCCATGTTTGTACGGGTATCAATGGGAACCGTATCTACTTTAGAGGTTATTGCTTCGTTATCCATTTTAGCGATCACTACAGCTTTAATTGGCTATCTTGCATCAAAAATCTATCGTATGGGAACCCTTATGTACGGAAACCCTGTAAAACTTAGAACCGTTTTAAAACTTTCAAAAGGTAAATCTTTAAGTAGATAATCTATACAAAAAGCAATCGGCTAAAAAACCGATTGCTTTTTATGATTCACTATAAAGTTCCTGTTCTAGTTCCATTAGTTTTTCTCTATCCTCTGGAGATAAATTATCAACAAGCTCTCTCCTATACTTTATTCCTTCTTTCACTTTATTGCGCTTCTCTCTTTTTTTATCTATATCTACCCAAGAAACCTTTTTATTTCTATAATATAAATCAAAATCTGCTAACCTATTGCCTTCATGATCATACTCTAAACCAAGTAATATTCTTTTTATCTCTTCCGGCTTATAAAAAGTAAATAATCGAATTTGATAAGCTAGCACAGAAAACATTGCTAAGGCGTGATCCCTAGTCCAACCTTCTTCAAGCACCATTCCTACCTCTAATTGTGATAATACATAATTTAACCTATCATAATGCTCTTGGTACTTCTCTTTTGTATCATAGATATTGATCCTTAACTCATACCACTTTCGTTCTTCAAGACTTTGGGTAATGTATAAAATACCTTCGCTGCCTAAACTTCTAAAAACTTTTTGAGCAGGATAAGGAAGTAATAAGGGGGTGTCTAGTAAATCACTACTTAATAAGCGTCGGGATAACTGCTTTGTTGTTAAAAACAAAATCGTATCTCCCTGCTCCCCTTGGTTAACCGCCGCTTCTAAAGAAAGATCTCTTCCATCAAAACGGTTAGCAATCTGTTTTACTACACTGCTTTTATTTCCTACTGTTCTCATTATGATTGATGATGGTCCCATATCTACCTTTTTTACCAAAGCAGCAATTTGACTGTTAATAATAGTTGCAAGACACACTGATGCTGGTTGATTTACAATAATAATAGCCTTTGCATCCCCTATATCTGTTTTAACTGGGGTAGTATCCGTTAAAAAAATCAGACTACTCTCTTCTGTCGCATCTTCCATCCCTTTCATAAACGCTGTTTCTTTTCCTTGCATTTCTTCTAGAAAAAATTTCTTTACTGCTTCCAAAGCTTCTGTCCGTATAAATAATAGTCGAGGTCCCATCCTTAAAAAAAGCATTTTTACTCCCTCCTTAAAGTCCTATTTTTCTACGAGCCATTTTTCTATAGTAATCTGTATCAAAGGGATAAGGCAAAGTGTAAATTTCCCTTGTAGATAAGTCTAAAACATGTATCATATCTAATCCATTTAACCCAGTGTGATCTTCTTTTCTATAACTCTTAGGCTCAAAACTGTGGCCGTAGAGATAGTAATCAATATGTTCCTTTTCATCCGTGTGATAGTGATTGATATAAAAATTTATTCCCTCTATCTGTATATGACCATTTGTTATTGGTATGCCTTTTTTTGAAATAGATTTAATAACTTGATAGCGATCATGGTTTCCCATCGCATAATAAGTTTTAGCATCTGTTACAGCCTCTAACTGCTGTATAAATATACTTGCAAGTTTTTTATACTCATCTATGTAATGTGGCAACTGTTCTAACTTTATGTCATCTACCAGATCCCCAGTGTGTATAATATAATCCGGCTGTAATATCTCTACTAACCGAACAATATAACGATGAATCTCTCTGGGCGTGTCGCTAATGTGAAGGAGCACTGGTCCTTTTAGCGATTGTAATTCCGGTGATATGTAGGGTCTTTCTAAAATGAGTCCCTGCCACTCTTTCGCTTTTTCAATAATGTTCATGTCATAAACCCCAATTCTATACTTTATCAAGCTAATATTTATATTCTATATACCCCACAAGTGACCCTTTTCTTCATTAATTTATTTTTTATTATCATCCTGAACTTGCGAAGGATCTCGATTTTGACTTTGTAATTACTCTGTTGATTTCTCTATCCCCTATCACCTGTCTAACTTTCCAACTGATTCTTCTGTCATCCAGAGCTTACGAAGGATCTCGGGTTTAACTTTGTAATTACTCTTTTGATTTCTCTACCCCTGTCACCTGTCTAACTTTCCAACTGATTCTTTTGTCATCCTGGGCTTGCAAAGGATCTCGATTTTGACTTTCGTTACTATCTTTTCTTTCTATCTCCCTGTAGCTTCGAATTCATTCGACGATTTCTTACATCAATCTTTTTCTCTTCGTAGCTTCGAATTCATTCGAAGGTTTCTTAAACAATATAACCCTGCGCTTTTTATTACACAAACAAAAAAGACATAGGTATTAAACCCTGCCTTCTAATCCCCTCGTCTTGTTCTAATTTTAATACAGATCGTTACAAGCACCACATATAGCATAAAAGCAGGGAACGCTTTTAACAATACCCTGTTTGCTTCCCGCATTAATCTAAATGTCGAATCCATATCCGACTTATAAACCACAATTAGTACCATGCTCGCTAAAAGAAATGTTGCTACTTTAAGGTTGAAATGTAAATATCTTTTTACATCATGATCCATGGTTTATCCCCCTTAGTTTTTTCTATATATTCATTGGGCTATCAACTTCTTTATAAAAGGTATATCCGCCGGTGCAAAATCAAAATTCGTTAATTCTTTATTCCTTACCCACTTCACCTCATCGTGTACGGTTAAACTTACTTCTCCTTTTTCCACATTTGCCAAATATGCCATTAGCTTTATATCTTCATAAATACTTTCACCAAAATAATCTCCTACTTTAATTTCCACATTTAACTCTTCTTTAATTTCCCGTTTCAAACAGGCCTGTGGCGTTTCCCCTTTTTCGATTTTACCTCCGGGAAACTCCCATTTACCAGCTAATTTTTCACCTTTTCCCCTTCTTGCTATTAAAGTTTTATCTTCCTTCTGTATAATCGCTGCAGTTACTTCTTTCAATACAAAACTCCTCTCATATGAACCAACCACTTATAAAATCGGTGAGAACACTCGAAGTATCGATCCTTTAATTATTGTATACCAACGTTCTTTAGAAAAATCTTTTTTAGTAATTTGTTGACATACTTTTAAAGTCTCCAAAAAGTCAGATTTTAGTTCCTGTACACTTGGTGTATTCACCATCCATACCCCACATTCAAAATGTAAGTACAGACTACGATAGTCCATATTTATTGTACCAACAACACCATAAGTCCCATCCACAACAAAGGTTTTTGAGTGCATAAACCCAGGGGTATATTCATATATTTTTACGCCATTTTCCACTAAGGTTTTGTAATAGGTTCTTGTAACCGTATGAACTAAGCGTTTATCCCATTTATGTGGAGTAATAATCCGTACGTCTACGCCTCCCTTTGCAGCAGCACAAAGGGCTGTTACCATTTCATTTGCAATAATTAAATAAGGGGTTGTAATATAAACCGACTTTTTCGCTTTGTAAATTAAATTTAGATATACGGTTTCTCCAACAGATTCATTGTCTAAAGGACTGTCAGCAAAAGGCTGAACATAGCCTCTACCTAAGTCTTTACTAGCTATAGTATCTTTGGTAAAATCAACAAAGTTTGGCTTAAATTGATTAAAATCCTCTTCTACGCCTCGAAGATAATCCCACATTGTTAAAAACATTACGGTTAAGTTCCAAACCGCAGGGCCTTTAAGCATGATTGCCGTATCCTTCCAATGTCCAAACTTCACGATCTCATTAATATATTCATCCGCTAGATTGATGCCTCCAGTAAAGCCTGTATGCCCATCAATTACAGTAATTTTTCTGTGATCCCGATTATTTAATCGCAAAGAAATGATACCTCTTAATGGATTAAACACAGTGCACTGTATCCCCATAGCTTCAAGCTTTTTATCATAGCCTTTAGGTAATGTGAAAAGACATCCCACATCGTCATAGATAAGCCTTACATCTACACCGTTTTGGGCTTTCTCCTGTAAAATTTCTAGAATTCGATTCCACATAATTCCTTCTTCTATAATAAAGTATTCCATAAAGATATATTTTTCTGCCTTTTCCAAGGCTTCGATTAAACGATCATATTTTTTCTCCCCAATGGCTAAATACTCACTTTCGTGATCAGGATATATAGGATAACCAGCATAGTCATTAATGTAACGGGCCTGTATAGACGCATCCGTATTTAATAATGCCAAATTTTCTAAATAGGTTTCCGTATTAAGTCGCTCATCCCTCAATGCTTTTTCTGTTAAGGACTCGTAGGCCTTCATTTTTGCTGCGGTCTTACGCTTAATTTTACCTCTACCTATAAATAGATAAAAAAGACCACCGAAAATAGGCAGCATCATAATGGGTATGATCCATGCAATTTTGTAAGCCGGATTAATTTTACTATTCATTACCCATAAAAACGCAATTAAACTTAACAACAAACTAAAACCATAAAAATAGGCAGTGTATTCTGTGAACCACAAAATAACCCCAATTATAAAAGTCATCTGGGCTAAAATTGAAATTAAAAGAAAAAAGGTTCTTAAACTAAAAAACTTACGTATAGAGCCTACTGTTTTATTGGTCAAGTCACTCATCGGTCTTTTCTCCTTAACTGGTTTTATTTTCTAATAAAGATACTCTCATTATTTTTAAAAATTTACTAATATTTTCATGTGTTCTATACCACTATTATATAATAAAAGGAAATCCAAAGCCATTTTTATTACTAATTGATTCTATGACTATAAACTTTTCAATTACAAATTGAGCTTCAGATTTCTCTGAAGCTCAAAAGTTTACTCAATTTTAATTTTGTTTTTCATAAATATCTATTTAAATGGTCCATTGATTGTGAATGATTCCTACTAAATACCATTCATCATCCATTTGCTCGAACACTAACCTTAAGCTTAACCAATCCATTCCTTTATAGTCTTCATCAAATCCTGGGAAGTAATATTCTACAATAATTGGATCATCATAAACTTCGAATTGGTTTTCTAACATATTACCACTGCTTAAGATTTCGTTATAACCAATTTGCTCCGCGTTGACAAAGTCAGCAGTATAAATGAACTCCTCATAGTATTCTGATGGCGTGAGCTCAATATCGTTACCCTTTCCATCATAACGACCCCAGATATATTCCTGTTCACTTTCAAACATTTCAGCTATTTCTTCTTTACTTAAGACAACGTCCTCTTCTACTGAAACATTTGTATAAGGGGTAAATCGTACACCTCTGTCTTCGTGAACAAAATAGGATAGCAGATAGGCATCTTGATCTCTAAGTGCCTCAATCACTTCCGTAGCTCTTTCTTCAATAATCTTTTCTGCAATCTCTGGCTTTATAATGCCTTCCTCAGTATATTCAAGTTCAATTTCCTCTTCTTTATCTCTTTCATCCCCATTTTCACCATTTTCACCATTTACGGTATCTCCATTTGTTTGACCATTACCAGGCAAAGGTTGATCTGTTCCTTCATCACCTTGGCATGCTGTTGCAAAAATTACTAAAGCCAGGCACAAACCAATGATTACACCATACTTCTTAAACACATTAACAACTCCTTTTTAAAATATTTTGGTATAAAAGTCATCTTACTGATGTTATACCACAGATATTTTAAATTAAACATCCTAAAGTCGCCAATCTGGTCCCAGTAACCCTCCAAACCGCACCCAGCCTTCTTCTGTACTGCCGTTTAATCTATACTCTATCCTGTACACAACCCTACCTTTACCAACTATTTTAAAAGGTCCTATTCCAGTAAAAATATTTCTCCGTTCAATACTTATAACTTCTCCTCCTAAGGATGCGATTTTCTCCCTAATTTTTTCTTTTCTTAAATAACCGATTATAGGTATAAGCCCTAATAATGCCGGTAATATGAGTATTTCATATCCCACTACAATCCCTCCTTAAAAGTTACGATGATCTAATAGCTTAATTAACTTTTCCTATTGAAAAACCTTTAGCTTTTATACTAAAGGTTTGGGTACCTATATTCTCCTTAATTCAAATTAAAACTTATTTGTGCATCATTCTGCGCCTAGGAAAGAATATCGAATTTAAGCAAATTACCAAAAAGAATTTTCTTTTCCTAACCCCTATCTCCTATCGCCTATCCAACTAATTCTCGTGTCATCCTGAGCCGGCGAAGGATCTCGTTTTTGACTTTCATTATATTCTCAGACCCGAGATTCTTCCCTAGCGCTCATAAGCAGATGACCGAAGAGAAGTTTCGTGTCAGTCGCTTACACAGAGGGGAATGACAAAATGAAGCCAAGGATCTCGGGTTTACTAAACTTATTTGCCCAACAAAGCATCTTTTGCTAACTGATCTACCTCTTCGTTATATTTATCTCCTGAATGGGCCTTCACTTTAATAAATTTCACTTCTAAATCCTTTGATATTTCATCATAATAAGCTTGGTATTCCTTAGTGCCATCTTTATTCGCCTTCCATGATTTCGTTGCCCATTTTTCAATGCCCTCATAGTCATAATGAAGATACAATCGCTTAGCATTAACCTGCAAGGCATAATCCATGGCTGCCTTTGCACCTAGAAGCTCTCCTGCTACATTTCTCATATCTAACAACCCTTTATCATTTCCCCTTCCAGAAAAGGTTGTCTTTTCTCCTTTAAAGAAAGTAACCCCTCCATAACTATAATACCCAATACTATTTTCATAGCTTCCATCTACATAAGCAATCATTTCATCCTCATTTATTTGATCTACGTTAATTTCCGCTACCTTTTGAGTCACATTTTCCATATAAGCCTTTGCCTCTTCAAGGGTTGTAAAGCTTTTATATTCAGCCCCAGAGTATCCCTTAACAGACGCCTGACATTCAGGCCATGTTTCAAATATCCCTACTTTATTTCCTTTTCTTACACTATAGTATTTTTTCTTAGGCATTTTATTTCTCCTCATCTTTTCTTTATGTGTTGAATTTAGATAATTACATTAAGAAAGGTTTTATTATAATAAATATAATCAAGCAATTTCCTTATGTACTTACCTTATTTGATTCTACACTTTTATTTAAATTCCTGTTTTACCAATAATATAATCTTGCTACTAACAATTAATATTTTTTCTTTTTCATAGAGAGTAACGAATAAAAATGGGTATATACATTTTTGTAATCTTTTTATATTAAGGAGAAGTGATGACTTATGAAAAAATTTGAGGATTTAAATACAGAAGAAAAACAGATGCTAATAAACGAATTTATCACCACAAACCAAATGAATACAACCCAAGAAAACCTACCAATAGAACTATTGAAATATTTAAAAGAAAAGAATGTAAAGGTAGAAGATCCAAAAGACTTTCAAGTACTATATGACCAAATCGAATCAAAGCTATTTTAGTCTATAGATTGATAAAATACTTATAACTTTATTTCACTTAACACCTTAAGTTAGCATAACTTTCAATATCCAAACAAATAATAACCAATATATAAACTTGAGGTGAAGTGATGAAAAAATTAGCTTTAATTATTGGGTCTGGCCTAGGTGGGTTAGCAACAGCTGTAAGACTACTTAGTCAAGGATACCATGTTAAAATATATGAAAAAGAAAACACAATAGGTGGGAAAACAAATCAGTTAAAACAAGGACCTTTTACCTTTGACTTAACCGCTTCTATTTTAATGAATCGTGAAATTTATGAGGAAGTCTTTTCAGATGCAAATTTAAATTACAAAGACTACTTAGGGTTTATGAAAGTTGAACCTACCTACCGTAGTTTTTATGCCGATGGCAGCTCCTACGATTTTGATAGAGATTTACCCACATTAGTCAAAAACTTAGAATCCATCTCCACAGAAGATGCCGTAGGCTATATGCAGTTTTTATCAGAAGTCTATGAAAGATACCTTGTTGCCGATGAGCACTTTTTACAAAGGACTTTTGAGGATCTAGCTGATTTTTTCAAGCCATCCACTTTAATTAATGCATTAAAGACCCAGTCCCTATCTACGGCTCATCAATTAATATCAAAGTATGTTAAAAATGAAAAGCTTCAAAATTTTCTATCCTATCAAGCTTTATACGTAGGCATTTCTCCATACGAAGGACCTAGTATTTACCCCTTAGTTCCTGTCATATCTCAGCTTTATGGACTGTGGCATATAAAAGGTGGCATGTATGCATATGTTAAAGCCCTTGAAAAAGTTATAGAAAATTTAGGTGGTGAAATCCACACAGATTATGACGTTGAAGAAATTATCATTTCAAACGGAAAGGCCGTTGGAATTAAATCTAAACAACAAGAAGTTGTTCACGCCGACATCGTTATTAGTAATGCAGACTTTCCATATACTATGGAATATCTTATAAAAAGTGATTCTGAAAGAGGAAAATATACACCAAGTAAATTAAAAGAAATGAAGTACTCCTGCGCTACTTTTACCATTTATTTAGGATTAAATAAAAAATACCCTCAACTTTCAGTACATAATATCTATATTAATAATGACTTTAAAGAGAATATAAATTACGCTTTTACAGGACAACTTCCCGTAGCCCCTTCTTTTTATATTTATTGTCCAACGAAAATCGATGACAGCATGACTAAAACAAATGGCGATTGTCTGAGTGTCGTCGTCAGAGTTCCAAACCTATTGTTTGACCATATAAAGTGGGATGAAGATACGATTCAGCCTTTAAGAAATAGTGTGCTTTCTGCCCTTAAACATATAAAAGGTCTAGAAGATATTGAACAACATATAGAATACGAAAATTATCTAACACCAAAGGATTTAAAGAATCGATTCAATGCTTATGCCGGTGCCGCCTTTGGTCTAAGCCCAACATTAACGCAAACCAATTACTTTAGACCCCATTTAAAGTCAGACACCATCAAAAATTTATATTTTGTAGGAAACTCCGTCCATCCTGGTCCAGGGGCTTCCATAGTACTTCTTTCAAGTAAGCTTGTTACACAAGAAATTTTGGTTCTATAATAAATGTTGGGGTGGTTAACACTCCAGCATTTTTTATTCAAAAAATAATGCACTTATTGAAAATAC
>NZ_JAVKGO010000010.1:0-75846 GCF_031432315.1 Serpentinicella sp. ANB-PHB4 | reverse complement strand
TTCTGGGTTGTCATCTCTTGGATGACTTTTATTTCTTGCTGGCTTTCTATACTGTTTAGTTTTCAAAGACCTTTTTTTCTCGTCGCTTATTGGCGACTTATCTAATATATCATTTTTCACTGGCTTTGTCAACATCTTTTTTTAAATGTTTTTTAAAAGCTTTTTTCTCGCTGTCGCCTGTCGTAATTTGTCGTTATCGGCGACTTATCTAATATAACATTTTCATATCATCTTGTCAACACTTTTTTCTCTTTTTGTTAACTGTTATATTTCTATAACATGTTTCTTGGACCCCGTCGTGTTGGCGACTTAAATAATTTATCATATTCATGTCTATTTGTCAATACATATTTTAAGTAATTTAAATATGATTTTTAAGATACAAAATATATAATGTACATATTAGTTTATTTTTATTCACATTTTTTTACTACATACTACAAATTTTCAAACCACAGCGTTTATGCTCTGTGGTTTAATAAAGTTAATACATCATACGACTTCTTTCATGCCATTTATCATTGCTTTTATATTCATTTGAAATGCTTTCACATCTTCTTTAATCACCTGTCCGCAATCAATATACTTAATACCCAATGCCTTTATTAAAGCGCTTAGTATAACTATATTTTTTTCTTTCTTATCCCTGAGTTTTTTCTATTATAATTACTTGCCCTTTATACTAAATAAGCTTTAAAATTTTCGCATAAACATTCTTTTTCTCCTACTACTAGTACTTAAAGTATTAAATAGGTATCCTCTATAGATCATTAACAGCGAGAACCAAATCTGCCCAACTATATAAATAACAATATTATATGGAGATGAAAGTAACCCCGTCACAGAAATATAATAGTTAAAAATGCCTGTCAGTAGTTCCCCTGTTAAAAAATACAATACTCCAATTAAAATTAAATTTGGTATAAACCATTCAATTACATTATCTTTAATAAATTCTACAGCATATACAATCGTTTCCCATGGATTGTAATATTTTTGATAGATTACCTCAGGTATCACGTTAAATAGAATAAAAATACCTAATGTTAAAATTAAATTCAAAATAACTGGGGGTAATAAACCTCTTAGTATTGGTATAATAAAATAGCTCATCCCCAAAGATGCAACATATGCAAAAAATAATAGCCCCCATACCTTTCTTAAGTAAGCTGTAAAACCTTCTTTAAAATCTTGATAATCAAACTTTCCCCGTTTCACAATGTTGCTTAAAAGATATAGGTAGTTTGAAATCAAAGCACTTGTTCCAATGATCATTAACAAACCACCTAATATGCCGAAGTATGGAACTAACATATATAAAAGTATCGTAGCAAATGTATAAAATAACCCAGTAAATACAATCGGCCAGCTTTTGATAAGCCCTTTCCACGTTTTTCTTAATACATCTGTGTTTGTATAATATATATCTTTTAAAATTTGCATCATATCCCACCTCTTAATCTTTTTGTTCAAATAATTATGTTTAGTAAGTTTGAATGATTGACTTATACATTGAATCTAAAACCTTACACAAGTCAACAAACTTCGTAATTTATTTAACTTCATTTAATTATGTGTTTTTCTCACATAAAAAGGTCATAGGAAATACTATAATATTTTGCATTCTCTAAAGCACGTTTAGATACATTGTAGTCAAATAAGATAACAGTTTTTTCTTCATTAATATCCATAAATTTATCTGGTTTTTCAATAAGCTGTTCAATGTTTATAATAAAACTTTCAAAGTGTACTCTTTTAATTATATTTTTTGGTGCTACATCTATATACTTAGGTAAATATTGAAAGATATTATTACTGTCTTTTAGAAACTGATGACAATTATTTTTAAAGTCACTCTCAATTTTCCTATTAAATAAGCTTGGTAAATTTGGATTTCTATTATTTTTTATATAGTCAAACTTTAAGCATTCTAATATAAGCTGATTTTTGGGAAATTCTTTTTGTTGATAGAAATTAAATAAGATTTCATAATACTTGTTTTTGCTATGGGAAATATGGTTTAAACCTTCTTTTTCCCAAAATGTGTATAGCTCTTCGAAAAACCTAAAAGGACTTGAGTAAAAATTTTGCAATATCACTGATATGGTCGTTTTAAAATTACCTGAGTTATAATAAATATCGACCATCTCTTCAATGCCTTTTAACTTAATCAGTTCACCATAGGTTAATACATTTGTTTCCAAAACTTCATAAGGCGATTTCTCATGGTATACATACCCATGTTTTTGAGCTTCATTCCTTAGGCCTGACCCTTTTAATAATTTTAAAAATCCTACTTGTAGTTTATCAGGGTATAGAGAAATAACATCATCAAATGACTGTCTAAAACTAAAATAATCTTCTTCAGGCAATCCTACTATCAGATCTAGATGTTGATGTATGTTTTTAAATTTTTTAATACATTCTACATTGGACTTTAACTTTTCAAAATTCATATTTCGTTTAATGATGCTAAGGGTTTTTATATTAGTAGTTTGCACGCCAATCTCAAACTGTATAAGCCCATGAGGAGCATTTTCTAATACATCTAAAAGTTCTTGATCAAGAATGTCTGCAGATATTTCGAAATGAAAATTGGTTACTCCATTGTCATTCTCTTTTATATAGTTTAATATTTCTAAAGCGTGTTTTTTATTTGCATTAAAAGTACGATCTATAAACTTTATCTGCTTAACTTCTTGTTCTAAAAAATATTTAAGTTCTTTTTTAATTCTTTCTATTGGTAAAAACCTTACACCGGTAGTTGAAGAGGAAAGACAGTATTGGCAATTATAAGGACATCCCCTAGAGCTTTCATAATAAATAATTTTATCATCTGGTAGTTGCTCTAAATCATATGGGAACTCCAAATCGCCCATGTCAACTGAATCACATAAACTTTCACTAGTATATACTTCACCTTTTATTCTGTAGGCAATATTAGATATATTTGTAAAGTCTTCGTCATTAGACAAACATTCTATTAGTTCACTAAAAGCCTTTTCTCCTTCACCTATAACTACCATATCAATGTCATCATTGCGTATCATAAGTTCACGGGTATTGAACGATACTTCTGGTCCACCTAGAATCACTCTAACTTCCGGCCTTATTTTTTTAATTTCTTTCGTTATTTCTAACACAAGATCAATATTCCATATGTAGCAGGAAAAACAAAGTATATGTGGAGCTTCTTTATATATCTCTGTCAGAATATATTCTTTACTATTATTTATAGTAAATTCTTTTAACGTCAAATTGTATTGTGATTCTGATTTCGTAATGTACTTTTGTAGATAGCGTATTGCTAGGTTAGTATGAATAAATTTTGCATTTATAGCCGTAAGTAATATTTTCATTTCAAAACCTCTTTCTATTATATATGTCATTTTTTCTAATTATCCCAGTTTTAACATCAGTAATTATTACCGGCATCACTGTCTTAGTGTATAATGAATACATTTATGTTATACTAATATAGTCTTAATTTCAACTTTTCAATTTCATTTCAAGCCTCAAGTGAAGTGAAAGAAATGCTATAAGAGATCGGCTAAACTTAGAAAGGTGGTTCTTATGTTTGCCCATACTCATAGAATTATTTCACAGCATATAAACAATAACATAAAGTCACATCTTGGAATCGAATTAAATATAAACAGTCTTGTTTATGGGAGTATTGAACCTGATATAAAGCCTAGTCTTGCAAAACTAGCACATTTTAAACCTGATACTTTTGACCAGATCTGTGAAGAGATTGATCATCTAAGTCAATACAGACTCACAACAAATGAAGCATTTATTAAGTTTTTATCAAGAAAAATAGGTATCACTACTCATTTTATCTCTGACTATTTTTGTGTCCCACATAACGATCGTCAAAAATATAAACATAATTTTTTGGCCCATGTAAAATACGAACAACAATTGCATAGACTTTTTAAAAAGTTTGATAAAAGTATACATTTAGATTCATTTATAGAAGTCTGTCAGTCACCAGATTTTGCAATCAAAAATTATTTAGAAGATTTTCATAAGGAGTATACTAATAGAGGAGAAAGTCTTGAAAATGATCTGCAAAGCGCAATTACGGCGTCATCAGCTGTAGCCATATTTATTATAACAAATGAGTCCTTATTAGATTGAATATATACTGTTTAAAATTATAAGTTTATCGTTTATTTTTGTAGAATAGTGAAGGTTTTTCTCCATTCTTGTAGAACTATTATAGGTATAGTACTAGGAAAGGGGATATGAAATGGAACACTTTTCAAAAATTTCTATTGAAGAAATATCAAAACATGATATGTTAATGATTATAAAAGCATTAGAATATACTGGGGATCAAACAAAAATCTCGTCATTCAATGAGCTAAAGGACTCTATTGTAAAAGAGCTTAGTAGCTTATGTAACCTATCCGAAGAACAATTCATCAACTATTTACAACAAGACTAACTATTTTTGCCTTACTCCTTTAAATAAAAAGATAACCATTCAACTAACACGAGAGAATGGTTATCTTTTTTTACATTTCTTCTGGAGCTTTAATCCCTAATAAATCTAAAGCATTTTTTATAACTAACTTTGATGATTCAACTATAGCTAACCTAGCTTTCTTTAATTCTTGATCTTCTACATTTATATGATGTTGATTGTAAAATCTATTGAATGCTTGTGCTAGATCAACTACATACCGTGTAATTAATGATGGCTCATTTTTACGTTGAGCGTCTAATATTACCTGTGGGAATTGTTGTATTAGTCTAACTACATCAACAGTTATGTCATCCGTTAATAAATCATAATTTACATCCGCATCAACATTTTGATTTGACTTCTTTAATACACTACAAGCGCGTGCATGCGTGTATTGAACATATGGTCCTGTTTCCCCCTCAAAACTAAAAGCAGTATCCCAAGAGAAAGAAATATCTTTAATCCTATTATTGCTTAGATCATTAAATATAACCGCGCCTACCCCAACATCTTTAGCTACTTGTTCTTTATTGTTTAAGTTAGGATTTTTCTCTTCGACAATTTCTTTTACACGTTCAATGGCACCAGTAAGCACATCCTCTAGAAGAACCACAGTTCCTTTTCTAGTTTGAATTCTTTTGCCCTCATGGGTTACCCTTCCAAAAGGTACATGAACCAAATCATTTGCCCAAGTATATCCCATCAACTCTATAACTTTAAACCATTGAGAAAAATGTAAGTTCTGAGAATAATCAGTAACATATATACATTTCTCAAAGTCGTAATTATTCTTTCTATATAAAGCAGCAGCTATATCTCTAGTAGCATATAAAGTACTTCCGTCCTTTTTTTGCACTAGACATGGCGGCATATTATATTCATCCAAATCTACTAAAGTAGCGCCTTCACTTTCTTTTAAAAGGCTTTTACCTTTTAATTCGTTTATTACACTGTCTATTTTGTCATTGTAAAAACTTTCACCAGTGAAATAATCAAAGCTTACACCAAGAATTTCATAGATTTTCTTTAATTCTTTTAGTGTCTCTGTACTAAACCATTTCCAAAGAGATAAGGCCTCTTCATCTCCTGCTTCCATTTTTACAAACCATTCTCTAGCTTCATCTTCCAGTGATGGTTTATTAACCGCTTCATCATGGAATTTGACATAAAGATTTAATAATGTATTAATAGGATCCTTTTCTATTTCTTCTTTTACACCCCAGTTTTTGTACGCAACAATGACTTTTCCAAACTGGGTTCCCCAGTCACCTAAATGATTAATTCCTATACAGTTATAGCCCAGATAATTATGGATTCTATATAGTGCATTCCCTATTACTGTTGAACGTAAATGTCCCACATGAAATGGCTTAGCAATATTAGGTGCTGAAAAGTCTATACAAATTGTCTTTCCATCCCCTATATTTTGTGCTCCATACTTAGAACGGCTTTTCAATACCTCTTGAACTATATCTTGGACAAAATATTTTCTATCTAAAAAAAAGTTCAAGTAAGGTCCAGTATTTTTAACACGTTCTACATAATTTGGTATATCTATCTTGTTAACTAATTCCTCAGCAATGATTTGAGGAGACTTTTTTAATGTTTTAGCAAGTTTAAAACATGGAAAAGCAAAGTCTCCCATTTCAGTGTTTGGTGGAATTTCTAAAAGGTCTTGGATCTCTTTTAGCTCCAACTGAGGTATGTATTGTTGTATTAATTCGCTAAGTTTCATTTTATAGTTAATCATTAAACTTCCTCCTGTGCATAATTGGAAAACTTTTATCTGAAAAAGTCAATATCCATTTGTAATATATCATAAATTATTGCAATATTCAATGAAGTTGCAGATTCAGTTTTTTGTAGTTAATTTCATTATAAATATTAATTTTATGCTGTTTTAATAAAGCAGTTGTTACTCCATCACCTTTTTTAAGTTTACTGCTAAAACTACCATTGTAAATTTCTCCAATGCCACAGGATGGGCTTCTAGCCTTTAAAATAGCAAGTTTTGCATTGACTTCTTTGGCTATATAAAGTGTTTCACTTGCTCCTTTTATAAAGGCTTTGGTTACATCATCACCGTCATTCGTTATTACTTTTGCCTTACCTTCTAAAACACACTTTCCCTCTCCCCCTTGTATTTCAGCTGGCTTCCTAGGGGTTGTTAGTCCTCCAAGTTGTTCTGGACATACGGGAATTAAGACATTGTATTGCAAACCGGAAATTACTCTATGAAGATTATTCCCTCCATTATATTTACAGTTAACGCCCATTAAGCAGGCACTTACCAAAATGGCCATAACAACAAACTCCTTATATTAGGGTATTATAATTTAGGCACTAATTAAAATAAATACGAATCCCATATTTAAAATTTAAGGTTTATCATTTAATCTCTACAACAGTAACACCATGACCACCTTCACCATACTTACCTTCTCTATAAGCTTTGATATGTTTATGACTTTTTAACATTTGTTTAATGCCAGCTTTTAATATACCTGTACCTACCCCGTGAATAATAGTAACTTCATTTAATCCAGCTATATAAACATCGTCTAAATATTTGTCAACCTCTAATAATGCCTCTTCTAAATCTTTACCTCTAACATCAACCTCAGATTTAATTTGATTCTTAGTTCTAAGAATTTTACCTACACCAGTCTTTTTTATATCTTTTTCGCTATTATCTCTTTGAAGATCTGAAATAGGAATATTCATTTTCATAATACCAACTTGTACTAGCACTTCGTTGTTTTTATTAGCTGGATCAATTACATACCCTGTTTGATTTAGCGATAGTATTTTTACTGTTTCACCGGACTTTAGTTTTTTAGGAACTTTTGTATTTGGTGTATTGAAAATTTGTTCACTATGTTCGTGCTCTTTTAATTTTTTATTTAATTTGGATTTAGCGGTTTCTAATTGTCTATTAAATTCCTTTTCTTCATAATCTAATTTAAGGTTTCTCAAATTAGATATTATTTGCTCGGCTTCTTGTTTTGCTTCTTTTATTAGCTTATATGCTTCTTGTTTGGCATCACGAACTATTTTATCTTTTGTTTTTTCTAACTTATCTTTTTGTGCTAGATATTTTTCATACTGTTGCTCGGCTTCAAGTTTTAACCTATTGCTTTCAAGTCTTTCTTGTTCACTAATTTGTTTATTTCTTTCTATACTTTGTAAAAGTTCTTCAAATTGTATGCTTTCTGATGTTAAAAGCCTTCTAGCACTATCTATTAATTCTATGGACAACCCAAGTTTTTGTGATATTTCAAAAGCATTAGATTTTCCCGGTACTCCAATTAACAATTTATACGTTGGTTCAAGCGTCTTTACATCAAACTCAACAGATGCATTTTCTACGCCCTCATGTGTTAGTGCATATTGCTTAAGCTCACTATAATGTGTTGTTGCCACTACGGTTATATTTTTATCTTTTAAATAATTTAATATTGCCATTGCAAGAGCTGCTCCCTCTGTAGGGTCTGTTCCAGCTCCTAACTCATCAAATAGCACTAGAGAATCATCCGTAACGTTTTCTATAATACTTACAATATTAGTCATATGAGATGAAAAGGTGCTCAAGCTTTGTTCGATACTTTGCTCATCACCTATGTCTGCAAATACATGATCAAAAACTGAAAGCTTTGTTCCATAATCCGCTGGTATATGTAGACCACTTTGAGCCATCAGTGTTAACAGGCCTAAAGTTTTCAAGGTTACTGTTTTACCTCCAGTATTTGGCCCTGTAATTACTAATGTTGTAAAATCCTTACCTAACCAAATGTTAGTTGGTACAACATCCTTTTGATCAATTAAAGGATGTCTCCCATTTTTTATGTGAATTTTTTTTGTATTATTTACAACAGGTTCTACTGCCTTCATTTTTAATGATAATTTACCTTTTGCAAAAATAAAATCTATCTTCTGTAAAATACTTTGGTTAGATTTAATCAAAACTCCTTTTTCTGCAATGATTGATGCGATTTCTTTTAGAATTCTTTCTATTTCAATTCTTTCTTGTATTAGAAGTTCTTTTAATTGGTTGTTTAGTTCAACTACTGCCAAAGGTTCAATAAACAAAGTAGCCCCACTTGATGATTGATCATGTACAAGCCCAGGTATATTGCCTCTATATTCCTGCTTAACTGGTACAACATATCTGTCTTGTCGAATCGTTATAATTGTATCTTGTAAATATTTTTGATTCGTAGTCGAGTTAATAACACTATTTAATTTGTTTTTCACTAACTCATTTTTGTTTTGAATAGCTTTCCTGATACGCTTTAGCTCCACGCTTGCACGATCAGATAATTCCTGATCGTTAAGCACAGATCTATCTATAATATCCTCAATTTCTTTAAATATGTTTAATTGTTCAATCAAACCCGCAATATACGGACATTGTTCTTTATCACTTTCTTTTAGAAAGCTCTTAAGTTTCCTTGCTACAGCAATGGTTTGCTTTATATAGAGCAGTTGACCGGGGTTTAAAAAGGAGCCTATTTCCGTTGTTCTAATCAAATGTTGAACATCATATATCCCAGAAAGTGGTATACTTCCCCGTTGAATCAATAAACTTTGGGCTTCTGTTGTTTCTTGCTGCAACCCTTTTACTGCTTCTAATTCTAACTTTGGTCTTAACTGTTGTGCATATTCTTTTCCTAGTGGTGAAGTGCATTCTTCAATCAATTTGTTTATTATCTTAAAATATTCTAAAACCTTTAAACTCTTATCATTCAATGCCATCACCTCTTTTTGTAAATATCTTTATTTATTTTCTATTACTTCTTTGTCGTGCAGTTTTATTTAACACTTTTTTTCTAAGACGTATATTCTCTGGAGTTACTTCTACTAATTCATCATCTGTAATAAACTCTAAGGATTGTTCTAGAGAAAATTTAATTGGTGGTACTAATTTTAATGCATCATCTGCACCAGAAGATCTTACATTTGTCATTTGTTTTTTCTTGCAAACATTAACAACAATATCTTCTAGTCTTGAACTTTCACCAACAACCATTCCTTCGTAAACTTCTGTTCCTGGTTCAATAAATATTTTCCCTCTTTCTTGAGCACCAAAAATTCCATAGGCTACCGCAGTTCCATTTTCATGGGCAATCAAAGATCCTCTATTTCTAGATTTTATCTCTCCTTTATATGGCTCATAACCATCAAAAATATGGTGCATTACACCGTAGCCTTTTGTATCTGTTAGAAATTCAGATCTATACCCTATAATTCCTCTCGCAGGAATTTTAAATTCAAGTTTCATCATATCTGTACCCATCGGCTCCATGTTTAACATTTCACCTTTTCGTTGGCTTATCTTTTCAATTACTGAACTAACACTTACTTCTGGCACCTCAATATATAACTTTTCTACTGGTTCAAGTAAGCCATCCTCTGTTTTTTTGATAATAACTTCAGGTCGTGATACAGAAAATTCATAGCCTTCTCTTCTCATGGTTTCTATCAGAATAGATATGTGTAATTCTCCTCTACCTAAAACCTTGAAGCAATCGCTAGATACTTCTTGCATTCTCATGGCAACATTTGATAACAGCTCTCTTTCTAACCTGTCTTTTAAATGTCTACTTGTTACATACTTACCCTCTTTACCAGCAAATGGACTATCATTAACCATAATATTCATAGATATTGTAGGCTCATCTATTTCGATTGACTCTAATGGTTCTACTTTATCTGTCGAACAAATTGTGTCACCAATATTAAGGTTTTCTATACCTGATATGGCAACTATATCTCCTACAGTTGCTTCTTCAGCATCTACTCTAATTAAGCCTTTATAAGTATATAAATTTGCTATTTTTACTTGGGTTGTTTTTTTATCTATCTCTATACGAGCAGCACTTTGTCCTTTTTTTATGCGCCCTCTTACAACACGTCCAATTCCAATACGTCCGGTGTACTTATCGTAATCAATAGATGAGATTAATAATTGAAGTCCATCTTGATCATCCCCTGTTGGACCAGAAATATTTGTTACAATACTTTCAAATAGTGGCTCCATATTTTTATTTTCATCCTCTAGAGATGATTTTGCATAACCATCTCGTGCTGAAGCATATAATACAGGAAATTCTAATTGATCATCATCAGCGTCTAAAGAAATAAATAAATCTAATACTTCGTCTACTACTTCTTCAACTCTCGAATCTGGGCGATCTATTTTATTTACTACCACAACAGGCTGCAATCCTTCATGAAGGGCTTTTTTCAGAACAAATCGAGTTTGTGGCATAGGGCCTTCCGCAGCATCAACAAGTAATAAAACCCCGTCTACCATTTTCATAATTCGTTCTACTTCTCCACCAAAATCCGCATGGCCTGGTGTATCAATTATATTGATCTTAACATCATTATATTGTACAGATGTATTTTTAGCTAAGATAGTTATACCTCTTTCTCTTTCTAAAGAGTTAGAATCCATAACTCTTTCTTCTACTAGCTCATTTTCTCTAAATACACCACTTTGTCTTAGTAATTGATCTACTAAGGTTGTTTTCCCATGGTCTACGTGGGCAATTATTGCGATATTTCTTATATCATTTCTTTTAATCATGTTATTTCATCTTCTTTCTACAATTTAATTGTTGTTTATTTTTATTATTTACAGATATTAAGTTGGTTATTTATAATCTGCGAAAAACCTATTTAACTCATACGTATAGCACACTCAAAGAGTTTATCATAAATAGTACACAACTGCAATCTGATCTTTACAGGGTTCCTCTTTTAAACACTTGTACAAAAGCTAAAAACGAGATTCTTTAGCAAACTAGTAGACAGTCATCTATAAGTTGCAAAAAATCTCGTATTTTAGGTTTTATAAAGATTTTCATCATAGTGTTTCAACTATTTCATGACAACTCATTTTCTTTTCATGTAATAAGGAAACATCCACTTTATTCATTACTGCTTTTTTAAGCTTAACAGCTTTTGTCGTATCCCCTATTAAAATACCACCAACTATTTTGAAATTATTTAAAAATAACTTATAATAGTTACCTTTATTTTCACTAACTAAACTTACTTCAAATTCATTTATGTTCCCGATGGAAAATACTTTTATGTCTCCTAAAGTTAATAACGTAGAAGGTTGACTTATAGAATACGCTAAATTTGCCCCAGTCATATTTGCACCAGCAATTTTACCTTGTTCCTGGGCTAAAGGCCACAACCCTAAGTTCATTCCATGAACTTCCGCAATATCTCCAGCTGCGTAGATCTCTTTGTTGCTTGTTTTTAAGTATCTATCCACTTTAATTCCTTTGTTACAGCTTATATTACAACTTTTTGCTAACTCTATGTTTGGTTTAACACCTGCGGATATTAGTACTGCACCTGTTTCTAATTTTCTTCCATCTTCGAATAACAACCCTGTCACTTTATGATTACCCAATACCTCTTTTGTTTCAGCATTGTAGTAAAAATTTATTCCTCTATCTTGGAGCATTTCTCCAACCACTTTTGCAAACTGTTCATCTAGTTGTCTTGGTAATAAAAAAGGTCCTTGTTGTACCACATTTACTTCTTTTCCTAATTCCTTAATAGCCCAAGCTGCTTCTAGACCCAGTAGTCCGCCTCCTATAACGGTTATATTATCACAATTTACAAAATAACTTTGAATCTGTGATAAATCGGAAATTGTTCTTAAAGAAAATACCCCTGTCTTATCTCTACCCTCAATAGGAGGTATAAAAGCTTTCGCTCCAGTAGCCAGTAATAATTTTTCATATCGAACTTTCTTACCCTTTATTACAATGTATTTTTGTTCAATATTTAATTCAGCAACCTTTTCATTTAAAACAACTTTTATCCTCTTCTCTTCATACCATTGGTCTTTATACATTAGTAAACCTTTTACATCAAAAGATTTACTAATGTTATGGGATAACTTAACACGAAAATAGGTTAAATAATTTTCATTAGTCACCATTAATATTTTTGATTCTTCATCCCTTTTTCGTATTTCTTGAGCCGCTGTAAGACCGGCGATTCCATTTCCTACAATCACATATTTATAGTTATTATCCATACATATCTCCTAATATTGTCTTCGTTTAAAACAAACCCGAAATTACACCCTTCTCATTGATATCTATCTTTTCTGCAGCTGGCTCCTTTGGTAATCCTGGCATTGTCATTATATCCCCTGTTATTGCAACAATAAATCCAGCACCAGCAGACACTCTAATCTGTCTAACGGTAATATCAAACCCTTCTGGTCGGCCTAGTAATGACGGATTATCACTTAATGACGATTGTGTCTTTGCCATACAAATAGGTAAGTGGCCTAAACCTAGTTTATTTATCTTTTCAATATCAGCTTTGGCTGCAGCAGTAAAAGCCGCATCATCTGCACCATATATTTTTCTTGCAATCATTTTAATCTTATCTTCTATTGATGCGTTTACATCATAAGCAAATTCCATTTCACTGTCATTTGATTCTATCAATTCTAATACTTCTTTGGCAACTGCTTCTCCACCTTCTCCACCTTTAGCCCATACCTCAGATAATGCTACTTTTACACCTAGCTCAGCACACATTGCTTTTACTAATTGTATTTCAGCTTCACTATCAAAAGGAAATTTATTTATTGCTACAACAGCAGGTAACTTAAATACTTTTGTAATGTTTTCTACATGTTTTAACAGGTTTGGCATTCCATTACGTAGTGCTTCTAAATTTTCATTATTTAGGTCTTCTTTACTAACTCCACCGTTGTATTTTAGCGCTCTTACTGTGGCTACAATTATTACAGCATCGGGTTTTAAACCAGTCATTCTACACTTAATATCAATAAACTTCTCTGCTCCTAAATCTGCACCAAATCCTGCCTCAGTTACTACATAATCTGCAAAATTCATTGCCATTTTTGTAGCTGTTACAGAGTTACACCCATGTGCGATATTTGCAAATGGTCCTCCATGAACAAATGTAGGTGTTCCTTCTAATGTCTGTACTAAATTTGGTTTAAGGGCATCTTTAAGTAACGCTGTCATAGCACCGTTAGCTTTTAATTCTTTTGCCGTAACTGGCTCATCATTATATGTATATCCTATAATAATATTTCCTAATTTTTCTTTTAAATCTAGTATATCTTTTGCTAAACATAAAACAGCCATCACTTCTGAAGCAACAGTTATATCAAAACCATCCTCACGGGGAACACCGTTTTTTGCGCCTCCCAGTCCAACAACGATATCTCTTAACTGTCGGTCGTTCATGTCAACGGCTCTTTTCCAAGTAAGTCTTCGCGGATCAATATTTAAATCGTTTCCTTGATGAATATGATTATCAATCATTGCAGCAAGAAGATTATTTGCTGCGCCTATGGCATGAAAATCTCCAGTAAAGTGTAGATTTATATCTTCCATAGGAACAACTTGGGCATATCCCCCACCTGTTGCTCCGCCTTTAACACCGAAAACAGGTCCCAATGATGGTTCACGGAGTGCTACTGCTGTCTTTTTACCTAGCCTCGATAATGCATCTGATACACCAATGGTTGTCGTTGTTTTTCCTTCACCAGCAGGTGTAGGATTTACAGCAGTTGTCAAAATAAGTTTCGCTTTTTTACCTTCTTTTTTCTTTTTGTTTAAAATGTTATAATCCACTTTTGCTTTATATTTACCATAAAGCTCAATATCCTCTTCCGACAAATCAATTTTTTTAGCAATTTCTCTAATGTCCTTTAGTGAAGATTCTTGTGCAATTTCAATATCTGATTTAAACATTTGTTTATTTCCCCCTTATTTTATCTTGGCTGTATAAATTAATCCATCAACTAAATACCTTTGTATTCAGTTGATGGTTAGTTGCTTAGTATTTAATTAAATACGTCTACAAGTTGACTAAATACACTTTCTTGTTGTTTAATTTTATTTTCATTTCCTAAAGCACAAAAATTGTTTTGCTTCATTGCAGCTTTTACAAGCTCGGATAGTTCTTGAATATCTTTTTCATTTGTATTTAAAATCTCTGTTCTTTCTTTTTTAAGATCATTCTCAGTAATACCACTAATATAATATGCAACAGCTCTTTCGCCCTTTGCTGCTGGAGATAGAGGTGCATCTATTTTACTAATTGTACCTATTATATACTTCGTCATTTCTCTTTCGTCAGCTTTAAAGTGCTTAATATATTCCCAAGCGTTATCGTATACACTTAATGTTTTATCTAAATTAGGATCTCGGTATGATGTAAAATACATATTACCGTTTCTAGAGAAACCGGCCATAGCTCCATATGCTCCACCAGACACTCTAACTTTTTTCCATAAATAATCTAAACTAATAATTGTTTTTAATACCTGTAAATATCCTGTGTATTCAAACCCTAGTTTTCTGAAGTTATATGCTTTAGCAACATACTGAATTTTACTTGATGTTAGCATACCTTCATTCTTAGCTTGTTTTTCAAATTGATAGTTTTGATTATCAATTTTACTTGTATTGAGTACATCCGTTATATTATTTATGTTTTCTTTAAACGCAATGTAATCCTTTTCTGCTGTTGTCACATTAAATATTAGATTTTGTTTATTAAAAATAAGTTTAGTTAGTTCATCAAAGTTTTCTTTTAATTCATTAACTCTCTGATCAAAATTCTCGTCTAAATCTGCAATAAACTCATAGAAACTAATTCCTGTTGACATTTCTTGAATCATACCTGTTGAAGAGAAATATGAGGTTGCTCTTTTAGCAGCAACAATATGTCCTTCGTTTAAAATAACTGATTCTAAACGTGACTTTACTTCCTGAATGATTTCTTTCAGTCTTTTCTCTTCGTCAAACTTTGTTTTAGAAATTACTTCACTAATTAGTTTTGTTAGTTCAGGTAATTTTCTCACTAATGAGGCAGACTTTAAAGTTATCATAGGATAATACGCTTCATCACTGTTTTTATCTGAATAAACTTCCGTATTAAAGTAAATACCGCCTGTATTAATATTAATCTCATTAGACAATTCTTCGTAACTATAGGTTTCTGTACTCACTTTTCCAAGGATATAGCTCATTAGTCCAACATATGGTATTAGTTTTTGTGGAATTTTTCTAGTATCAAATAGTGCATTTAGGTATACGATCTCGTTGGTGAACGCTGGATGAAATAGTACTTTAACACCTTCCTCTTCTTTTTCAACCAGTTTTAATGTTTCTGGGTCTTTTTCAATATCTTCTAATGAAAGTAGTGGGATAGAAGAAAGTTCTTCAGGTGTATTTGGCACTTCTTGAAATTTATCTAAAGCATTTGTCTGTTTTATCAACTCACCAATTTCTTCTTTTGATAATGAATCTTTAAATTGCTTTAGTTTTTCTTGGACTTCTTCTTCCTTTAGTTTTCCTAATCCCTTTTTAGGCTTAACTACTAAAAGAGAGCTATGGGTATTATTTAATAGATATTTTTTTATTAGGTCTTCAAAATATGGAGCTGTAAATGCTTTTTTAATTTTTTCTAAACTTGTTTCGTAAGTCAAGTGCATAAGCGGATCTGCATCATGTAACCAACTCTCCATGCTTTTCATAGCATAAATAAGTCCTTTTGGATAACGACCGTAGTCGGCTTCTCGTAGTCTAAACTCATAAGAATTAATGGATGCCTCAATCAATTTTTTGTCTATTCCGTTTTCAACTAAACTGGTTAACGTTTTGTGAATGGTACTTTTAAATTTGTCTTTATCTGTTTCATTAGCATTTTTAGAAACAACACTTAAAACCGGTTGTAAGACTGTATAATCAAAGGATCCAAATACGTCTTTTCCTATGCCCGCTTCTAGAAGGGCTTTTTTCAATGGTGCTGCTGGTGATCCTAACAATATATTGTTTAGAATGTCAAAAGCTAAGTGTAGCTCAGGGTCTGTTGCTTTACCAACTGCAAAATTTAAGCTTAAGAGGGTTTTATCTGCTTCTTTTTCCTTTTCTGAAATAGGATATTCTACAGCTAATTCTGTAGGCGCATCAAAGCTCTTTTGAAGAGGTATGTCTGTATTCACACTCATTTTTTCAAAATCTTTTAGATAATTTTGATCTATAAATTCTAGATGCTCTAAAATATTTCCATCACCATATAAATGAATGTAACTATTGACTGGGTGATAATATTCTTTATGATACTGTATAAATTGATCATAAGTTAAATCTGGTATTACCTCTGGATCGCCACCAGAATCAAATCTATAAGGTGTGTCTGGGAATAGTGTTTCTTGAATTTTTCTAAACATTACTTGATCTGGTGAAGAGAAGGCTCCTTTCATTTCATTGTAAACAACGCCTTTGTAATTAATCTCTTCTTCTTGGCTCCTTATTTCATGATGCCATCCTTCTTGCATTAAAATTTCTTTAGTTTCGTATATATTTGGATGAAAAACTGCATCTAAGTACACATCCATAAGATTAATAAAATCTTTGCTGTTTCTACTGGCAATAGGGTACATCGTTTTATCGGAAAACGTCATTGCATTTAGGAATGTATTTAATGACCCCTTTGCTAACTCTACAAAGGGATCCTTTGTAGGAAACTTACGTGAACCGCATAACACTGAATGTTCTAATATATGCGGTAGTCCCGTACTATCTGTTGGTGGCGTTCTAAAAGTTATAGAAAAAACTTTATTGTCATCATCATTATGTATGTATAGTAATCTAGCTCCACTTTTTATATGTGAAAAAAGATAACTCTTACCCTTTAGTTCCTTTACCTCTTTTGATTCTTGTAGCTCAAAATTACTATATATTTTTCCAACTTCAAATTGCATTATATTCTCCTTTCCCTGATACAAAATCATTTTAGAATTAGTTTCTCCCAAAGGAGTAAATCAATTCAATTTATTAAGAATTATATGATTATTAATCTTAGTATAGAAAAAACAAGTGTCTTTTTAATTTATACACTTGCTTTTTTATATACAATTATAATTGTTTCGACAAAAAATACCAAAATCCTTCTTCATTATTATTTGAATTTATTTAAATCTTACAGCTGTACCATAGGCTAATATTTCTGCAGCTCCACTCATAACAGCACTAGAGGTATATCTTATATTTACAATTGCTTCTGCACCTAATGCTTCTGCTTCTTCAATCATTCTTTTGGTTGCAATTTCCCTTGCTTGATTCATCATATCCGAATAAGCTTTTAACTCTCCACCTATTATCGTTTTTAAACCACTGGCAATATCTTTGCCAACATTTTTTGATTGGACAATAGAACCTTTAACTAGCCCTAGTGTTTCAATTTCCTTTCCTGTTACATAATCTGTATTTACTAAAATCATTTTAACTACCTCCTCTATTTTATTATTTAAAATTGCACATATTAATTTACTAGTTATATATAAAATTACTTCTATGTTAATAAACTTGTTTTTTAATACAAAATATGGTATTAATTATTTATATAAAAATATCTATTCAATTTCAAACTAGGAGTGATTTTATATGTTTAATTGGCGTGATGAATTTAGTTGCAAAATTTCAAATTTTGATAATCAACATAAAAAACTTTTTGAATTAGGTGATCATTTACATGATCTTGTATCTTCCCAATCAGATCAGGATAATTACGACGAAATAATGGATACTTTGTACGAGCTAAAAGAATATACTGTTTATCATTTTAAAGCTGAAGAAGCATTAATGGAGAAACATCGTTACCCTAAATTACTATCCCATAAAATAGAACATGATCTTTTTATTGATGAAGTTAATAAGTTATTTAAAAAAGATGTAGATGATGATCAAGTAAAAGTTTCTATGGATATTCTTCAATTTATAGCAAATTGGATAGAAAACCACATACTCAAATCAGATAGTCTATATGGAGAATTTTTAAACAAACAAGGTGTTTATTGATAGCGAATTATTCGCTATCATTTTTCTACTTCAATATTCAAATTACCAACACCCATCTTAATCTCTATATCCATTTTTTTATCCATCTCTTCATAATTTAATGATTTATATGTATCACCATCTTTTTCCCAACCTAATCTATTTAGGTTAGTATTGTTTAGTGCTCCAGTTGAGCTTATTTTCACACCCAGTTCTTCCGGTACATAAATCTTTATATTAGATGCACCTGCATTTAAAATCATTTCAGAATAGTCGACGTTATTTCCTAAATGAATATCTAAGTTGCCCGCCCCAACATCTAAATTCAGACTTTTTAGGTTGATATCTTTAAAATTTAAGTCTCCAGATACAGCTCCGATAGAGGATTTAATATTCCAATATATATCTTTATCTAAATGAATATCTAACTTTCCACTTTTTCTATTAAAGAAATTGAAAAAGTTTTTTTGATTCTTTCTATTTTGTAGGTTAATAGACTTTTCATTGTCATTTTCAGAAGTTACATAATACTGAAATTCCTCATTTATCCCTACTACTCTTATAAGGTCTTCAGAGGTTTCCATTACATTTAGGTTTGTTCCTCCAACCTTAATATCTAGATTCGCTGATTGGATTTCTTCTTTTTCTATCACCATTTCAGTAGTTGCATCTTCATTAAAGGCATTATAGTTTGTTCCCTCATTAATAAATGAATATCCTACTAATACTAGAAGGAAAAAGATCCACAAGCATGTTCTCAGTTTATAATTCTCTTTAAATATAATATTAACCCCGATGATAATTACAATTAATGGCCATAGTACACTAATATTAAATACGAACGACCAGCTAATAAGCCCAACATTTGCACTTAAAAAAATTAACCCGATTACGATTAATAAAACACCAGTCCACCATGTTTCCTTTTTCACAAGAATTACTCCCTTCCTTTTAGAATTAGCATAACGCCTATAAATACAAGAATTAGTGGCCATAGATGGCTAATATTAATCCAATAGAACGGGAAAATCTTTCTAAACATATAAAGTAAACCAATTAAAATAAAAATACCACCAATTATAAGATTGCTATTTGAATCTCTCCTCTCAGTTCTATCCGTTTCATAGTAGCCTTCCTTATACTCTGCTTCCATTTTATAATTGTTATTTGGATCTTCTGGTATAACAATTAGTGCTATAATATATCCGATCACTCCGGCACCCGTGAGTGAAAATACTACCCAAAATAACCTCACAATAGTTGGGTCTATATCAAAATACTCTGCAATACCACCGCAAACTCCACCAACTTTTTTATTGCGTTTTGATAAATAAAGCTGCTTTGACACAGATCTCATCCTTTCTTAGCAAATATTGATGTTTATAATTTTTACTTAATTATATACCTATTATGCAGTAAATACCACTATTTCATATAATTTACTACAAATTATTAAATAAAAAATCTCTCAACATCCTAATGTTGAGAGATTTTTTTGATTTATCTAAATCGTAATGTTGAATTTCTTCTTCGCCGGTTCCTTTTATTTCTTATAGCTATGAATAGCGCCACTAATAATAGTCCACCCGTTAAATAAAGTAAGTTTCTAATTGAGAATAGTGTAAAAATAAATAATTGTTTCTTTACAGTTCTATCAGCTATTAGGTCAACAACACCCAATGTTTCTCCATCTAAAGTGTAGGTGGCTGTTCCTAAAATATCACCTTTATTTATTGGTGCTGTTAATACACTAATTTCCTCTGTGCTTTCATTACTTATATACCCAGCATCCCATATAATTTCTTCTTTTATATTATCAATGTTTTCATTTTTCATTACTTTTGTTAGATCTTCTTTTGCCTTTACATCTAAATTACCTTCATCTCTAAAAGAGGCATTTGAAATGCTAACATTTTGTATAACCTCATTTTCTTTTGCAATATTGTGAAGCGTATGATCATTAAATCCATGTTCAAATAATATTTTCGAAATTGCCCAACGTTTATTTTCAGGAGCATCAAGTACAACTGCAATTAAGTCCATACCATCCTTTGATGCTGTTGATATAAGACACTCTCCTGCAGGCCCTGTATAACCAGTCTTACCTCCCGTGGCATTTGAATAGTAGTATTGTGAAAAAGATGAACGAAGTAGTAGATTTCTATTATTCCAGTAATAGCTTTGTTGATTTTCTAACTCACCTTCCTCAATATTAATAAACGGTAGACTTTGAATTCTTCTAAAATCTTCATTCTTCATTGCCTCTTGCATAATTAGGGCCAAATCGTATGCTGTAGAATAATGTGCTTCCTCATGGTATCCATGAGGATTAACAAAATTACTATTAACCGCTCCAATTTCTTTTGCTTTTTCATTCATTAGATTCGAAAAAATAGCAACTGCTTCATCATTCCTAATATTTTCGTTACCAGTTACTTTTTTTACTGTGTGATTAGCTACGGTAAAGGCGGTATCATTACCAGAAGGCAGCATTAATGCCTTAATTAAGTTTTTCAGATAAATCTCTTCTCCTGGAACATGTCCAGCTTTACTTGCGTCTAAAGGTACCGTATAAACTTCATTTCCTACTGTTACTATATCATCAATATCGCTATAATCCAATGCAACTAAGGCAGTTAAAACTTTGGTCGTACTTGCGGGATACATTTTATCATATCCATTAACTTCATAAATAACTTCTCCTGTTGATTGCTCCATTAGCAATACAGCCCCAGCATTTGCTTCTTCTAAACCTAAACCGTTAACATGAGCAGGTATGACTAATATCATACATACTAACAAAACACCTGTAATTATACGTTTCATTCTATTCCCCCTAGTCTATTGATCAGCTTATTCGTTGATTGTTTTTTTAGTCAATTTTTTTAATTCAAGTTTTAAAAAAGTTCCACTTAATACTGAAGATGCAATATCAGATATCGGTGCGGCTAACCAAACACCCATCAAACCAAAATACTTTGGTAAAATAAGTAGGAGCGGAATTAATACTAATACCTGTCTTGATAGCGTTAATAAAGTAGCTATTTTGGCTTTTCCAACAGCCTGAAAATAATTAGAGCTTACAATTTGGAACCCAATTATAGGTAGTGCAAATAGGAAGATTTGTATCGCATTAATTCCCATTTCAATCAGCTCTATATTTTCACGGTTAAACAGGTAAATTATTTGTCTTGGAAATAATCTAGTAATTAAAAATCCAGATGTTACAATAACAGTGGCAAAAACAATAGCCATTTTTAGTGTTTCTTTTACTCTGTTAAAAGCTTTTGCTCCGTAATTATATCCTATAATTGGTTGCGCCCCTTGATTAATACCAAAAATAGGCATTAACGTAAACATTGAAACACTATGAATGATTCCCATTACTGAAATAGCTGTATCACCACCATAAGTAGCAAGTTGCCTATTAAACAAAGTGATTACAATACTAGATGCTATTTGCATAGAAAAGGGCGCCGAACCGATAGCTAATATCTTCGTAACAATGTTCTTGTTTAATCTTAAATTTTCTCTCCGTATTTTTAAGGTGCTCTTTCCACCAAAGAAATATAATAACACCCACACAGAAGACACTGCTTGGGCTATAATTGTAGCCCATGCTGCTCCCTGTATTCCCCAATTAAATCTAAAAATAAATAAGGGATCTAAAATAATGTTAATAATTGCACCAATCAACATTGTTATCATTGCAATTTTAGGATTACCTTCAGCTCGAATATAATTATTCATACCGAAACCTATTCCTTGGAAAATAGCACCACCTAGTATAATTGTTAAATACTGCTTTGCATAGGGTAATACATCGTCACTGGCACCAAATGAAATTAACAAAGGCTCTAAAAACACCAATCCTAAAACAGAAAAGATTAATATGATTACTGTTAACATTAATACTGAGTTGCCCAGTATTAACTCAGCTTCATCCTTATTATCTTCACCCAATTTTATAGATATGAGCGCAGATCCTCCAACGCCAACTAACATACCAAAGGCCATAAAAATTAACATGATTGGAAAACCAATGGTTATACCAGCAAGTCCATCAGCCCCTACACCACGTCCTATAAATATCCTATCTATTACATTATACAGTGCGTTTACCATCATGCCAACTATAGCAGGCAATGAAAATTTTAGTAGCAGCTTCCAAATTTTATCTTCTTTCAATCGTTGAGATCTATTCACTGTGGTTCCTTCTTTCTGTAACCATATCTTTTATTATTATTATTATTTTTATACAACATTTCTATTTTAACACCATAAATGTATATATACAATTTTATTTTGCTAACTAAAAAATAGCAGTGGTTATCCCATTGCTATTTCATATCACTTAACATCGCTTTTAACACCTCATCAAAAGGCATCTTTCCTATTTCTGACATCAATCTTTCCAAATCTGTCTTTTCATTTCTTTTCAAAGATCCTGCAAGTACTAACTCCACTTGCTGATTTCTTCTAATAACAATAGAGGTTACATCAAATACACCAGCTAAGAGACCTGATAACGCCAATACTTGAGATGGTTTTATGTTCAACTGTTTCTCCTCAATACTATTTAACTCTTGATCATTCCCAAGTTGTTTTACCGCATTCGCAATCAATTCGTCTAATTGATCTCTAGTAAGCATTTTAAAACCCCATTTCAAACATTTTCAGTAGGCACTATAATCGGTGTCCTTGGCACTGGCACAGGAGCTGTATTTTCTAATCCTGTTATAAATATATATATTATCCCTAAAGATATTAATAACAAAAGATTCCTATGAAATTCACCTTTTTTATTCAGTTCAATCACCGCCTAATTAAATACTTATTACTAATATATTTATCCAAAATAACGATGTGCTTGTTTCCCATCTAAAAATCTTTTGTTTGTTAAAATCTAACAGCCCTCTTTAATTATATTCTTCTTTTTAAAAGAATATAATTAAAGAGGGCTGTTTAGAAAAATTATTGATTTACAGCATTAGCAAACTTAGAAAAATTATCACGATCCTCTAATGCCTTTTTTTGAGCTTCTACTCTAATTTGATTTATTTCAGAAAAATTCCTATTAACAACATTGACAATACTTGCATCAAGGGCAAATGACTTTGACATGCGATTTAAAATTTCCCTCGCTTGTTCACCACTCATTCCTTTTCTGTAAGGTCTAGTTTCCGTTATTGCAGTAAATACATCAGCAACTGCCATTATCCTTGATCCAAGTTTTAATTGATCACCATTTAAATGAAATGGGTAACCTGTACCATCTAAACGTTCATGATGGTATGATGCATATTCATTAATGTCTTCCAGGCCTTTAACATCTTTCAGTAGCTGATAAGTGTAATAAGTATGACTTTTTATTAAATCAAACTCCTCTTCAGTTAGTTTACCGGGTTTTTCAAGAATTTCATTCGGGATAGCGAGTTTACCTAAATCATGCAAATAACCGGCTATTTTAATCTCTCTGCAAAATTGTGATGTGCTATTTAGTTTTATAGCAATCCTTTCGGCTACTGCTGCCACTCCAGTACTATGAACCACTGTAAAATTACTTTTAAAATCAATTATCCTTGCAAAAATATTTGTAATTTCTTCTAATTCAACAATATTTATTTTAGTATCTTTTATAGGCAATGTGGAAAGTAAATTAGTGTTAAGTATTGTTATTAAGTCTAACCAAAATGATTCTTTTTTTGCAATAGATTTAAAGGCTTTAACTACTTCTGGGTTAAAGGTTTTTTCACATTTCTCATCGATTTTTTTCGTTATATATTTTGCCTGAAGCATTATACTTTTATTTTTGTCAATAGAAATTGAAACCCTATCTGCTAGATGTATAACATTACTCTCCAAAGGTATAACTTCATTAGATGTTTGATTTTCTATCTTGCTCCAATGCACATGATGATATCTAATAATCTTTGCGATTCTAGAAAAGTGTGTTGATTCTTTAAACAATTGGTAACCTATTTCAGCATGTTGTTGATGATCTTGGTCTTCAAATTCTAGTAGTTCTACTCGTTCATCATAAATAAGCCCTCCGATATCATGAAGTACACTTGCCAGTACTAGTTCTTCCTTGTGTTGGTCTCCTAATCCCATTTCATGACCAATACAGTAGGCAATAAAGGCCACTTGTTTATGATGATCGTTCAATGGCTTACTTATTAGGTCTATTGCTGAAGACAATGCCATTGACAGCTGAATAAGCGAGTATTTTTTTTCTTCCAATTTATCACCTCATTATTTCCATATGTATCTATATATAACTATATATTATATTAATCTAATAGACATTTTATCATAAACAGAGATAAAAAATATTTAAAAATGTTATTTCTATTGAAAATTTCTAAATGCTCCTATAGAATACCAATATAAACCTTATAATTAAAGGCATATTATTTTTTAGGAGGTCCTATGTCTATCATTAAAATAGCTTTAGTTCAAATGAATATATGTAAAGGAGACTATTATAAAAATAAGTCTACTGTATCACGTTTAACGAAATCACTAGATGATCATGTTGATGTTATTGTTTTACCTGAAATGTGGTCAGTTGATTTTGACTTTAGAAAAATGAATATTCATAGCTTAGATACTGCAATAGTTGTACAAGACCTAAGTGAATTATCACAAAAATATAACGCTGTCGTAGTGGGTGGCAGTATACCAGAAAAAGCAGGAGACCGAATTTTTAATACCTCTTTTGTTTTTGACAAACTAGGTAACATTCAAGATAAATATTCAAAGATGCACTTAGTTACTGCAAATAACTTAGAAGCTAAAATTTTTGAACCAGGAAATTGGATCCCTAAATTTAAAGTAAATAATACTACCTTTGGCGTTGCAAATTGTTATGACATACGTTTTCCAGAGTTATTTCGTGGACTCGCTTTACAAGGATCAAAAATTATTTTTGTAACTGCTCAATTTGCTGATCCACTATATAATCATTGGATTACTTTACTCAAAGCAAGGGCAATTGAAAACCAAGTATTCATTGTTGGGACAAATAGGGTAGGAAAAAATTATTTTGGTCATTCAGTTGTCATATCACCTACTGGTGAGGTTATTTATGAAGCTGATGACACAGAGGGTTTACATACTGTTTCTATAGATGTAAATGAAGTTGATAGAGTTCAAAATAAGCGTAGAGACTCGGATATAATGAATACATTTGCCTATAATAAATTCATTTATAAAAGTAATTGTATCGGGGTTGGTGGAATTGTTGATAACAAAGGTAAGATATTACTAGTTAAACAATCCTACGGCAATTTTAAAAATAAATGGTTCTTGCCTAGTGGATATTTAGATCCAGGTGAAATGCTCCATGAAGGAATTGAAAGAGAGGTACTAGAAGAAACTTCAATTAAATCAAAAGCAAAAGATGTTTTTGCTATAAGAACTTTAGTGGATAATGAAATTACTGATTGCTTCATTGCATTTACTATGGACTTCGTTGACGGAATTCCTAAATCGGATTGCTTCGAAAATTCTGATGTTGCTTTTTTTTCTTACGATCAAATTATAGATAACCAAGAAATTTCTCCTTTAGCTAAAGATATTTTAGAAACCTATTTTAATAAAAAGTTAATTGCGCTTAAAGAAAATAACAAAAATACACTAAATAAACTGGAAAAAATCTATATATAAATTAAAAAATATATAATAACTATATAAAAAACTCTACAAATCAAATTGTAGAGTTTTTTAGCTTTATTTAAATTTTAAAAGAATTCACAATGTCCCTTAAGTCTTTTGCTAGTTTAGCTAGACTGTCACTAGAATCTGCTAATTCTTCCATCGAAGCCGTTTGTTCCTCTGTAGCCGCTGAAACATTTTGAATTTCGCTAGTGACCAGCTTTGTAGTCGATTCTATTTCAGATGATGAAGATACAATATTTTGGCTATTATCTGCCACTTGACTTACAGCTGAAGTGATTACATCAATTTGTCCTGTAACCTCACTAATCAACGTTGAAATTTCTTCAAAGGATAACTTTGTATCATGAACAACTTTTATTCCTTCACTTACATTTTCATAACTTTCTTCCATCACGTGATTAGCATTTGTAATATTCTCTTGATTTTCAACAATCAAAGCATTAATTTCACCGGTTGCATTTTGTGTTTCTTCTGCTAATTTCCTAACTTCTTCTGCAACTACAGCAAAACCTTTACCTGCATCCCCAGCTCTAGCTGCTTCGATAGCAGCATTTAATGCAAGTAAATTCGTTTGTTCTGATATGCTTTTTATCACATTTACAATTGCATTCATCTGATCTGAGCTTGTTGTTATTTTATTTAAAGCATGCTTTACTTCCTTAGTACTAGAACTAATACTGTTCATTTGTACAGCTGCTTTATTAATTTCTTTTTTACCTTCATTTGATTTTTCAAAAACTTTACTACTAGACTCATTGATCTCGTAAACATTACTAGAAATTTCTTGTATACTAGCAGAGATATCTCCCATAGCTGTAGCGGCAGATTCAATCTCTTTCATTTGTTTCTCTGAGTGTCTAGATACTTCTCCTGTCGATGAAGCAATATGCTCAGAAGCCACAACAGATTGTTCCGATGTTAACTTTAATTTTTGCGAAGCATTTGCAACTTCATCTGAAGAATACTGGATTTTTCCAACGGTGCCTTTAATAGCATGAATCATTTTTTCTAATCCTCTAGATAAATCCCCTAATTCGTCCTTTGATTTAAGAAGTGTTTTTGGCACATCTTCACTAAAATCACAAGATGATATTTTAGCAATATAGTCGGTGATTAACTTTATTTTTTTACTTAATCTACCTGAAATTTGATATATAATTAAGGCCATTACTACTAAAATTCCTACTATTATAAAAATGATTGTCTGCATGCTTTCATTTGCTCTTTCCATATACTCGGAATATATAATACTTACCCCTAAGCTCCAATTTGGTGTATCAGGGATCGGTGTAAACATTATGATAGCATCTTCTCCAGAAGGCATAGTAATTCTATTACTTCCAATCTGACCAGACATCATCTCTTCGCCCGCCTGATCAAGTCCAATAAAGTCGGCTCTCTCTGACCGCATAACATTTAACCTAGATTGATAGGTTGGTTCTTCATGGGCAATTACTAGTCCATCTCCATCTACAATCCACCCTTGTCCTGTCTCACCTATAACTATATTTTCAATTACATCTGTTAAAATTTCTAATTGTACCGTAGCACCAACCAAACCTACTACTTCATCATCTTCATTTCGAACTTCTTGGGCGATAACAAAAACTGGTCTTCTAGTTGTGGTTGAAATCATTGTATTGGTAATCACTCGCGCTTTACCATTATATATTATTTCTCTAAAGTATCCCTGACTTGAAATGCCCACGCCTTCTCCAGTTGTGTAGTATGTAAATCCATCTAAATCTGCAAAAAAAGCAGTTTCAAAATCAGAATCGATATTTTGCATACTATCAAATTCTTCTCTAACTAAGTCCCAATCCCCACTTTTTATTGCCTCATTGTTTGCAATAGTATTAACGCCTTCTATTTTCCAATCCATCCACTGGCTTATTTCATCTGCCCTAGCACCAATTACTTGCTGGGTTAAATCCTGTGTCAATGGGACAATCGTTCTTTGGGTTTGAAACACAATTATAGCACCTAAAATAACTAATAATAGTGTCATAGCCACCCCAAACGAAAGTGTCATTTTCGCTTTGATTGATTTCATCTATCATCCCCCCTAATCTGATGTAAATATTTCTTTAAAACTATATAATTTCATTATATCACCATTCTACAAAGATTGTCGATGTTGAAATTAAAAAAGAAACATTAATTATTAAAATGTCCATATCAACGGATATTTTAACTAAATAATGTTTCTTTTTACTTTATACTAACTTTATTTGATGGTATACTTTCTTTCCTTTTTTAATCATTAATTTATTATCATTGAAATCTTTTATTGTTATTATCTGATTAATGTCCGTTACTTTGTTATCTTCTATCGTTACACCGCCTTGTTGTATTAACCTTCTTCCTTCCCCTCTTGATCCAATTAAACCTGCTTCTTGCATTAAGGTTATTACATCAATCCCATTTTCAAATCTAGAAGTTTCTATCTCTGTTGAAGGCATATCTGTAGCACTTATCCCTCCACCAAATAGTGCATTAGCTGCTTCTTGTGCTTTTATTGCTTCTTCTTCTCCATGCACAAGTTTAGTTACTTCGAATGCTAACACTTCTTTAGCTTTATTAATTTCTGCACCTTCTAATGTACCTAATTTCCTTACCTCATCCATAGGTAAAAAAGTTAATAACGCTAAACCTTTTTCTACATCTCTATCATCAAAGTTTCTTATATACTGATAAAATTCAAATGGTGATGTTTTTGCAGGATCTAACCATATTGTACCGGCTTCAGTTTTACCCATCTTTTTACCATCACTATTTGTAAGTAATTTAAATGTTAGTGCATAAACTGAACCACCGTCTACTCGTCTTACAAGTTCGTAACCACCCAAAATATTTGACCATTGATCATTTCCACCTAACTGCAACTTACAATCATATCGTCTATATAGTTCCAAGAAGTCATAGGACTGCATTAACATATAGTTAAACTCTAAGAATGTCAATCCACCTTCTAAACGTGACTTATAACATTCTGCTGCCAACATTCTGTTTACAGAAAAGTGTCTTCCCACTTCTCTAAGGAAATCTATGTAATTAAGGTCTAATAGCCAATCTGCATTATTAACAATTAATGCTTCATCATTATCAAAACTTATAAACCTAGAAAATTGCTCTTTAAATCGTTGGGCATTATGATTAATTTGTTCTTTTGTTAACATTTTTCTCATGTCAGCTTTTCCTGAAGGATCTCCAACCATAGTAGTTCCACCACCAAGTAGAACAATCGGTCTATGCCCTGCTCTTTGCATATGCATCATAGCCATAATTTGGAGAAAATGCCCTAATGTAAGACTATCTGCTGTTGCATCAAAACCTATGTAAAATGGCACACTTTCTTTTCCCAGTAATTCTCTTAGTTCTTCTCCATGGGTTACTTGTTCTGTAAACCCTCTCTCAGTAAGTACATCATATACATTTGTCATATTGTCTTTCCCCTCCTAGTATTGTTCAAAAAATAAAAGCCTGCTCATCCAAAGGACGAGAAGACTCGTGGTACCACCTTAATTTACACTCAATAGTGAGTGCCTCAAAATACGATAACGGATATTTGCCGCAATAGTTTCCTATTGAAACTCCAGAATGTAATTCGTACTTTTATATTGTCAGACTTTTCACCAGCCAGTCTGCTCTCTAATAAGTAATATAAAAGCCTACTTGTTCCTTCTTCGTTTAAATAAAATAATATTCATATATGTTTATTGTATATTAATATATAATTAACAGCATTGTCAAGCTTTATGTATGATTTAGTCAATATCTTTATAATAATAGCCCCTTGTAAATTCACCTACCATTTTTTTTATATGTTGAGGATCTATCATTCTTTTGCATTTAAACATCTCTAATATTTCTGATACCTGTACAATTGACTCATCACTTATTTCTATACGCAGTGCTGTAATAGCTGTATGATTCAAATCTTTCAGTCGATCAGCCATAAAAATTGGATGACTGTTATAAATAATTGTTCTTCCAAAAGTATCATGGGTTAATGGAAAGTGAATTTTTTTCTCATCCTTTAACGCCCATTTATATCTATAATTAAATTGCTGGCAGAATTGACATTCCCCACTACACTTTCCTGTACTTTTAATAGGACAGTACTCCATTGTCATAACTGGCAACTTACCATATGCGATCACTTCTAATTCCATATGGTTTGCTAGTTTTAGTTGTTTAATGCTCTTAATGTCAATTTCCGGGGAAATAGCAATCTTTTTAATGCCTTTTTTTTGTAGTTGATCAATTCCGTAACTATTAAATACATTCAGAGAAATATCCGGTACAATATCTAAATTACCAAAGTGTTTGCTTATATATTCTAACATGCCTAAGTCTCCAACTAAAACTCCTGTTAGCCCTTTATTTTGAAGTGGTTTATTAAGCTTTGTAAAGTCTATATTCTTAACTACATTTGATGTTTTCAAATAAACTGGTACATCATTCATATCACATAAATTTATTGCTTCAGTTAGGGTATTTATATCCTCATAATAAATTCTATCTATGTTATGCGTTAAAACTTCTTTAAGTTTTTCAAGATTGTTTACTTTTACATATAGCTTAAATTCAGACTTTGTGAGGAGATAGTTATTCATTTTATTATCCCACTTCCAAGGATCTATTTTAATAATTTGATCTCGATGATTAATTATTTTCCTTTTCTCTATTAAAGCAATTATTGCTTCTCTACGTACTCTATTAATACTCGATAATGGGACCACCACATCATGATCTAGACTTACTTGAATATGCTTAAAATAAAAAGGTGTATTACCGAGCTTATTTAAATTATCTAATATGCGTGATTTATCAATAGGTGATTTAATCGCTTGCTCGACGATAAATTCACTATTTGCAATTATGCTATTCCCATCATTATCCCATATAGAAAGCGTCATGTATTTATTTTTTTCTACTTTTATATCACCATATATTCCAATCTTTTTATTTTCTAGCCCACCACTGTAGGATTTTTCTAGGGATTTGTCTAGTCTTTTGTCATAGGTTTTATATACAAGATCTCCAACATTAGCTGCATCGTTAATTTCGATTTCTATTTGATTCCCTCTAAAAGCCTCATGGGTTAAACGGCCGTTATCAAATAGCTTTTGTACAGTTATCCTTACGTCTTTTGTCTTTCCACAAATTTCTATGCCATCACCTTGTGCAATGTCTTCTTTTAACGTTATCCCAATGCAATTTTTTCTTTTATTATAATAATCTACTTGTCCTAAAAACAAACCATGATTATTCGGTTTTTCTATATTAATTATTTCTTCTTTAGCACTATTTAGAATATATCCTTTTGTAAACTTTCGATTAAAAACTTGCTTTAACTCATTTTGAGTTTTATCATCCTTAAAATGATCTCCATTTTTTAAATGAGCATCGATTGCTTTTCTATAAGCACTTACAACAGCAGCAACATATTGAGGTTTTTTCATTCTTCCCTCTATCTTAAATGAAGTTATACCACTGTCTATTAATTGTTCTATATTTTCTAGGGTATTTAAATCCCTTAAACTTATTAAATACTTTGACTGATCCTGTTTTTGACCTTTATTAGATATTAGTTGATATTTTTTTCTGCATGGTTGGGCGCACTTTCCCCGGTTCCCACTTCTACCACCAATAAAACTACTCAGCAAGCATTGTCCTGAATAAGAAACACATAATGCACCATGTACAAATACTTCTATTGGCATAGATGTTGCTTTATGGATTTCTTTTATTTCTTTTAATGAAAGTTCTCTTGATAAAACAACTCTTTTAACGCCTTGTTGTTGTAAGTATCTTACAGTTTCCACATTGTTAATATTCATTTGGGTGCTGGCATGGACCTCTAACTTAGGGAATATTTTTCTTATAATATTTAACACCCCTAAATCTTGTACAATAATTGCGTCTATATCTGCATTATATAGAAATTCAACATAGTCAAGTAATGCATCTATTTCACGATCTTTAACTAATGTATTTATCGTAACGTATATTTTCACACCACGTACATGTGCATAGGCCACAGCTTCTTCAATTTGATTACGATCAAAGTTTGATGCATATGCCCTTGCACTAAACTCTTTACCTCCTAAGTAAATAGCATCTGCTCCATTTTGTACAGCTGCGATTAAGGCTTCAAAACTTCCAGCCGGGGATAATAACTCTATCTTATTCATGGTATAACAACCTCTTCCCTGTAAACAATTTAGATATTATTATACCATTTTTATAAATAATAAATAACTCTCTTAATTAACTCTAGGGAAATAACCTTGTTTTTTTTAATTAAACAAAGCATTTCCCTAGTATATTAAATAAGTCTAGATTTCCAATTAAATCTAGACTTATGGACTTATAAACTACTTTAGACCATTCACAATAACCTCTACGTTATGTTTCATCATATTAATATAAGTTTCCTGGCCACTACCTTCTACACCAAGTGCATCTGAATATATTGCACCGGCAATTGGTACATTTGCTTCTTTTGATACCATTTCCATATATCTTGGCGAAACTGTAGTCTCTACAAATATTGATGGTAAATCTTTCTCTTTTACTAATTCAACAATTCTTGATATTTGTTGAGGCGTCCCTTCTTCATGAGAATTTAATTCCCAAATTCCTTCGGTTTGGAATCCATAAGCATCTCCAAAATATTTATATGCATTTTCACTTATTACTACATACCTATTTTTTTCTGGTACGATTTTTACTTGTTCATAAATCCAATTATCTAATTCCTCTAATTCTTGCTTATATGTCTCAGCGTTCTCTGTGTATATAGCCTCATTATCTGAATCTATTTCAATTAGGGCCTCTAATAGATTATCTACATAATAATCTTTTACAAGACTAACATCTAACCAAAGGTGTGGGTCTAATCCGCTACCACCGACCAATGGGATCGTAGGACCACCATCTGTTAAATATATAGGCTCCATTTCCGTAACATTTGTAACTCTTTCAAGCCAAGGTTCAATTTCTAATCCATTTGCTATTAACAATTTTGCATCACTTACTTTTCTAAAGTCACTAGGAATCGGTTCATATTCCTCTGGTTCTTCACCTATTGGTACCAAGTACTCTACGGTTCCCAAATCTCCTAGTATGTTTTCCGTAATATCTGCTAAAATTGATATGGTTGTTATGACATGTATTTGGTCTTCTTCTCTTGTTACTTGTTGATTCGTACTACATCCCGTAAATAACATGGTTGTTAAAATAAGTGTAATAGATAAAAAATATGTGATTTTTTTACGATACATTGTTACTCCCTCCCTATATATTATTCAATTAACTGAGTATTTGACTTCTTATTTACAATCTTTTTTCTAATTTTTTGCGTAATAACCCCCCGCTTCGGAGAAAACATAAACGCTAAGCAAAAGATGCAGGATGCAACCAATACAATTGAAGCTCCTGTTGCTACATCATATATAAAGGAAAAATAAACCCCTAATATAGATGATATTACACCAAACCCAGCAGAAAGCCCTAACATAACACTAAGTCTATCGGTTAAAAGATATGCAGTAGAACCAGGTGTAATTAACATGGCTACAACCAATATGACGCCAACGGTATTTAGTGAAACTACCGTCACAAGTGATAAAAGTAGCATCAATGTGTAATGTATCAATTTTTTTGGAAGTCCGATCGCTTGAGCCATAATTGGATCAAAAGAACTAAGTACAAACTGTTTGTAAAATAAAAAAATTATCATTAACACAAAGCTTCCTACTCCTAAAGTCATCCACAAATCACTTTTAGATACAGCTAATACATTTCCAAATAGAATATGCCATAAATGTACATCGGTACCTCTTTGTGCTGTAATTAAGACGATTCCTAAAGCGAAGGCAGCTGTAAACATAATGCCTATTGCTGCATCATCTTTTATTCGGCTATTTTGGGTAATATATCCTATACCTAAAGCCGTAATAATACCTGTTACCACTGCCCCTATAAAAAAACTAAACCCTAGTATATAGGCAATTACAACTCCCGGTAAAACAGCATGAGAAATTGCATCCCCCATAAGTGCCATTCCTCGTAATATAATAAAGCAACCAATAACACCACAAATAATACCAACTAATACCCCAGCCATCATAGCATTTTGTAAATATTGATAGCTTTTTAATGCATCAATAAAGTAGTTTATTTCACTCATTAACATGTCACCACCAACTGGCTATGACCTGGAATAACAGTTAAGTTACCTTGATATGCTTCTTGTAGCGCTTTTACATTAAACACTTCTGTACTTTTGCCATAACTAATTAACTGTTTATTCAGTAGCAATAAACTATCAAAATATTCTTCTACTTTACTTAGATCATGATGTACAACAAAAATGGTCTTCCCCTGATCCCTTAATTTCTTTAATAATTTAATAATAATTTCCTCTGATGCCATATCTATACCAGAAAAAGGCTCATCAAGAAAAAATATATCTGCCTCTTGGGTTAATGCTCTAGCTAAAAATACCCTTTGTCTTTGGCCTCCTGATAACTCACCAATTTGTTTGTTGCGTAGTTCTTCCGTCCCCACCTCCTTTAAGAATCTTGTTACAATTTCATAATCTTTTTTATCTGCTCTTCTCCACCATTTAATATGAGGGTATCTTCCCATAAGTACAACTTCCTCTACGGTAATTGGAAAATCTAAATCAATATCACTTTGCTGCGGCACATATGCAATTTTTTTATGGGATTTTTTTAGTGGCTGACCAAAAAAACTGATTTGGCCTTGTTCTGGCTTTAATAAACCTAATACTGCTTTTATCAGAGTTGATTTTCCTGCCCCATTAGGTCCGATTATTCCTACTAACTGTTCGGGTTCAACAGCTACATCGATATTTTCCAATGCTGTTTTACTATTATATGAAACGCTCAAGTTCTTAATATCCAAAGCGTTAACTATGCCCATATTTACTCCTCCCTATAAAAAATTTGTTTCTTATAATAAAAGTTTCTTGCGTCTAACAAACATCTACTAGTAGTATATTAACCCGATATGATTTAGGTGCTTGTAAATATAAAGCGCCTAGATAAAATAATTTATCTAGGCGCTTTAATACTAATATTTTATTTTCTATTATTTTTTTCGTTGCGATTTATATATTCTTCTAACTTGGTTTGCGTTTCAACAAGTTTCATCTGATTCTCTAATAACTTATTTCTTAAGTCATTAATCATATCATCCGCTTTTGAAATCTCATCTTCTTGTTTCTTAGCCTTTTCTTCAAATTCAACCTTCTCTTGCTGCGCTTTTTCTTTATAATCAATTAAATCTTCTATTTGCTTTTGTTGTAACATATTTTTATCTCTTTGATCCCCTAATTCTTTTACCGTTACATCTAATTGTTTTTTTATGCTTTCGACCTCTTCTTTAGGATGTAATTCTTTTTTAAATTCTTCAACGTTCATATATAACTTCAAGTATTGGTCAGCAATATTTATACTTGTTAATACAGCCGCCATTGATGTGCTAAGTTGTTTGTTCGCTTGGGTTATCTCCTTCATATGTTCATCAACAAAGGTACCAACTTTGATAAGATAGTCCTTTGGCTCAGCCCCAATTATAGGATATTCCTGGCCATTTATTTTTACATATACCTTATTTTTGTTTTGAACCATTTTTATCCCCCCTTCTACATACTGTTATATCTTTATAATTCTTTATTTAAAATTAAAATCCTTCCTAAAAATCAGATACGTTAACCGAAGTTTAAAAATGGGTCTTAGGCACTGTAATAAATTCTACTCTCTAAGGGTTCCACCAAGTTCTTCTTTAATAGAATCAATTATTTTATTATAAACTTTGTTTACTTCATCATCTTTTAGTGTTCTCTCTTTATGTCTAAAAGTAAGGGTATAAGCAACACTTTTATATCCTTGATCAACTTGATCTCCCTTATAAACATCAAATAGTTTATAATTTTCCAATATACCTTTACCCATTTTACTTATAATATCTTCAATTGATTGAACAAATATCTCATCTTTTAGCACTACAGCAAAATCTCTTGTTATTGCAGGATACTTAGGAAGCTGCTTATAAACAACATCCAAACGCGCAAATTGAATGATCAATTCAAAGTCTAATTCTGCACAATATGTTCGGCTACCTATACCATATTCCTCTGCAACTACTGGATGAATTTCTCCTATTGTCCCTAGGTTATATTCCCCCAAAATAATATTTGCACATCTTCCTGGATGATAGGTTGGATTATATTTTTCTGCTTCAAATTTATAGTTTGTTATGCCTAATCTTTCTAGAAGGGTAATCACATTGCCTTTTATTGTGAAAAAATCTACTTCACCATACATACCCATAACTAGCCTTTTAAGCTCTAAAGGTAGCTTTTTCTTTTTATCAGGTTGAGGGATAAAAACTCTTCCTATTTCAAATGCGCTAGCGGCTTCAACTTTACGGTTGTAGTTACGCTCCATAACCTCCATTATATTTGGAAGAATCGTTGTCCTCATGACACTTGTTTCGTCTCCTAATGGATTTATTAATTTTACAAAATTACGTTTGATATCATTTTCACCTAACTTAATTTTGTCTACGCCTTTAGGACTAATAAATGAATAAGTTAGCACTTCATTTATTCCCATGTTACTTAATATTTTTTTTGTGTAGTCCTCTATTGTTTGTTCATTTGTTCTTCCACCAACAGTGATATTTCCTTTTGCCATGGTTGCAGGAATATTATCAAATCCGTACATCCTTCCGATTTCTTCAACAAAATCCGCTTCTTGATCTAAGTCTATACGGAAACTCGGCACAGTAACTTCTATCATATTTTCTTTCGTCTTAGCACTAATTTCTAACTTTTCAAGTATATTAATCATTTCTTCTGTAGTAAGATTTAAGCCCAATAAATTATTAATTCGTGTAGGACGTATGGTCATTTTTTTTGTTTCATATACCTTTGGATATTGATCTACTGCTCCTTTTAATATTGTACCTGCACCTAGCTCTTCAATTAACTGACAAGCTCTTTTTGAGGCAACTTCAACAAGGTTTGGGTCTAATCCTTTTTCGAAACGAGAAGATGCTTCCGATCTTAAGCCTAATTCTTTTGATGTTTGTCTTACACTATCGTTGTTGAAATATGCCGCTTCTAATAGTATTGTTTGTGTATTATTTGTTACCTCGGACTCTTCTCCACCCATTACCCCAGCAATTGCTAGTGCTTTATCTGGATCAGCGATAACGGTCATATTGTTCTTCAATGTTCTTTCTACACCGTCTAAGGTTGTAATTTTTTCTTCATTTTTAGCTTTTCTCACTATAATATGATTGTCTTTAACAAAATCAATGTCAAAAGCATGTAGTGGTTGACCGTACTCTAGCATTACATAGTTCGTAATATCTACTATATTATTAATTGGTCTAACCCCTGCCTTTGCAAGCCTTTGCTGCATCCACAGTGGTGAAGGTTCAATTTTTACATCTTTAATTACTCTTGCCATATATCTTGGACATCCATCTTCATCCTCAATGCTTACTGTCGCAATGTCTTCGGCTTTATTATCAACTTCATTTATTTTTACTTCTGGATATAAAAGCTTTGTATCAATAGTTGCCGCAGCTTCTCTTGCAATACCTATCATACTTAAGCAGTCCGGTCTATTAGATGTTATTTCAAATTCTATCACTTCATCTTCCAAAGGTAGTACTTCTTTAATATCTGAACCTATTGGATAGGCCTGATCTAATATCCAAATACCATCTTTTAATTCTTCTGGTATTAAATTTTTAGATATTCCTAGTTCTTCTTGAGAACATAACATGCCCTCTGAAACTTCTCCCCTGAGTTTACCTTTCTTTATCTTTAGTCCATCGGCTAACTCCGCTCCATGTAATGCAACCGGTACATAATCCCCTTCGGATATATTGTCAGCACCAGTAACAATCTGCAATTTTTCTTTCCCTACATCTATTGACACGATAACCAATTTGTCAGCATTAGGGTGTGCTGTAATAGATAATATTTTTCCTACTACAACTCCCATAATACCTTTAGCAACTTCTTTAACCTCTTCAACCTTAGATCCTGACATTGTCATTTTATCAGCGAATGTTTTTGTATCGATATTTATATTAACGTATTCTTTTAACCATTTAACAGGTACAAACATTATTACAACCTCCTATTATAAGTATAATTAAAACTGGTTTAAAAAGCGCATATCATTTTCAAAAAGTAGTCTTATATCATCAATCCCATACTTCAGCATTACTAAGCGATCAATTCCCATACCAAAGGCAAAACCGCTATAAACTTCAGGATCAATCCCTACATTTTTAAGTACGTTTGGATGAACCATACCTGCACCAAGCAGTTCAATCCAACCACTTTTTTTGCAAAATGGACAACCATCTCCATTACATTTAAAGCATGTAGCATCAATCTCTGCACTTGGTTCAGTAAATGGAAAGTGATGGGGTCTAAATTTTATTTGTGTATGATCTCCTAAAAATTTTTTAACAAATACTTCTAAAGTCCCTTTTAAATCTGCTAATGTTATCCCTTTGTCTACAACAAGCCCTTCAAGCTGATGAAACATTGGTGAATGTGTTGCATCTGGTGTATCATTTCTAAAACATCTTCCTGGTGAAATAATTCTAATTGGCGGTTTCATTTTTTCCATCACTCGAACTTGTACAGGAGAGGTTTGCGTTCTTAATATTACATCGTCATTTATATAAAAAGTATCTCTCATATCTCTTGAAGGATGATTTTGCGCGGCGTTTAGTGCATCAAAATTATAATACACTGTTTCCACTTCCGGGCCCTCAGCAACTTTAAAACCCATACTTATAAAAATATCCTTTAATTCATCTAAACCTTGCGAGAGTGGGTGCTTTCTACCAATTTTCGTTTCTTTTCCTGGCATTGTAACATCAATAGCTTCTGCTTCAAGTTTAGCTGTCATTTCAATGTTTTTTATATGTAATTTAGCTTGATCTAAACTTTTTTCAATGCTCTCTCTTACGACGTTAGCTATTTTACCAACGATCGGTCTTTCTTCAGCTGAAAGACTTCCCATACCTCTAAGTACTTGCGTTAATTCACCTTTTTTTCCTAAGTACTTTACCCTTACTTTTTCTAAAGCATCAGTTGATTGAGCCTCATTGACGTCTTGTTTTGCTTGTTCTTCAAGGGCTCTTAATTTTTGCTCCATTATTATAATTCTCCTTTCAAATAAATCAAATTTAGTTTGATGATTTTTACAAAAAAATAAAAATACCTTCATCCATGAAGGGACGAAGGTATAATCCGCGGTACCACCCTAATAGCATTATTCAAATGCCACTTTTAAGACATATAACGGCGTCTACCCGATAAAACCTACTTAATTTCAGTTTTACAGCTCAAGAGTGAATTTCAGTAATACTTGTATAAAAGCACTTCCAGCCATGGTGCTTTTTCTCTGTAGACAGTCTATTACATACTTATCTCTATCTCAGCTATTATAATATGCTTTTTATAGTATTCATCTTTTATATTTTATATTTTATTTAAAATTAATTTTTTATACATAATATAGGCTGTTATGGACCCAGTTAATTCAAATAGTTTCCAAAATGTATTTGCGGTCTGCATTGGACCACTCCCTCCTTCAAGCCTTATGTAAACTTATTATAGCATATGTTATAGCTTGAAACAATAAAATTTGAAGAAAATGGTTTTAAATTTTTAGAAAAATCTAACTACTTGGTTCTCTGTTCCACAGCTTTGTAAATTAATATTCCTGCTGATACAGCAGCATTCAAAGATTCGATATTCCCTAATAGAGGAATTTTTACCTTAACATTAGCTACCTCTAATAGGTTTTGACTGATCCCCTGGGCCTCATTACCAATAATAATTGCTATATTTCCCTTGTAACTGATATTGCTATAAGTACTTTCGGTATTCAAATCAGTAGCAATTAGTTTATAACCTTTACTCACTAAGGTGCTTATAGCGTCTTCATTTTCATTAGACTGAAAAATCGGGATGCTAAACATTGCGCCCATCGTGGATCTTACTGTTTTTAAATTAAAAGGATCAACACTTCCTTTAGTTAGAATAATCCCTGTAGCATTGGCTGCAACCGCTGTCCGTATAATCGTTCCCATATTGCCAGGGTCTTGAACTCTATCCAGTATAATAAAAAAGCCACCTTCAATATTTAATAGTGCATCAAGATTATAATTCGGTATCTTTATTACTGCTAAAATCCCCTGAGGTGTATCCGTACCAGCAATTTTTTTAAATAAATTGTCAGAAATCTCATAACACCTAAACTGGTCATACTTCTCTTCATTACCATTTAGGGTATATAGTCCTTTTTGACTAAACACTAGATATTCAATTAACTCGGGTTTAATTTTTGTACATTCATCAACAATATTAAACCCTTCAATAATAACCTGATTATATTTGTTTCTATTTTTTCTAAGTTGTAAACTTTTTATATGTTTTATTAGTTTATTTTCATCACTTGTTATTACAATTTTATTCATACTACCGCCACACTACCTTTGTAGTTTTTTCAAATCTTTATTATGTCCAATTACAACTAAAATATCATCTATACGTATAACATCATCTGCAGCAGGGGATACGTTGATTTTATCATTTTTACTATGCTTTATAGCCATAATGTTAATGCCATACTTAGCACGAACATCTATCTCATGCAAAGTTTTTTGATCCCATTCTTCCAGAGCTGTAATTTCCATAATGCTATATTCTGGAGCTAATTCAATATAGTCGAGTATATTGCTTGACACAAGATTATGGGCTACACGCATACCCATATCTCGCTCAGGAAATACAACCCGATCTGCACCAATTTTATAAAGCACTTTTGCATGGAGCTCATTTTGTGCTTTTGCCACCACATACTTTATACCTAAGTCTTTCACTATTAATGTAGCCATTATGGAAGACTGTATATTTGACCCTATTGTTATTACAGCCACATCAAAGTTTCTAATTCCTAAAGACCTTAATGACTGCTCATCAGTAGCATCCGTTTGAACTGCATGGGTTACATGTTCGGATATATGCTGTACAATATCTTCGTCTGCATCTATTGCCAAAACATCATGCCCCATTTGATAAAGGGTCTTAGCTACACTTCCTCCAAAACGCCCACATCCAATAACAATAAATTGCTTCATAACAAACACCCCTTAACCAACTATTATTTTTCCTTCAGGGTACTTAATTGTCCCTTTATTTTTACGCTGTTTTATAGCCAGCGCGAAAACAATGGTTATCGTACCAACTCTACCAGCAAACATTGTTAATGCAATAATTAAGCGACCAATTACACTTAGTTCCGATGTAATACCTAAGGATAAACCTACGGTACCAAAAGCTGAAATCACTTCAAATAAAATTTCTACAAAGGCTAAGTTTGGCTCTGTAATAGTGAGTATGGTTGTAACAAGTAATATCAATGTAAATCCTATTATAGCAACAGTAATTGCTCTGTTAACAATATCCCTCGGTATTCTTTTTTTCAACAACTCTGTATCTTCATTCCCTTTGATAACTGAGATCACAGTGAAAAGAATAACACCTAATGTGGCAGTTTTTATTCCTCCTGCTGTAGATGCCGGTGATCCACCTATAAACATGAGAATCATCGTAAGTAATATTGAAGCATCTCCCATTTGATCTAAGGATATCGTGTTAAAACCAGCAGTTCTTGTTGTCATAGATTGGAAAAACGCGCCTAAAAACTTCCCACCAGTATCTAACTCACCTAATGTATTAGGATTGTTCCATTCTAAAGCTAAAAAGGAAATAAAACCTAGAAGTAATAATGAAACGGTCATTATTAAAACTAGCTTTGTATGTAAGGATAAACGTTTTATGTTCCTTTTATTATATACGTCAACAATTACTGAAAAACCAATTCCGCCAAGTATTACAAGAAACCAAATGCTAAAGTTTAAAAATGGTGCGCTTACATAGGGTGTCAAACCCCGTCCTTGACCAATAATATCGAATCCTGCATTACAAAAAGCAGAAATAGAATGAAAAATTGAATAACCAATTCCCTTTGCCCAACCTAACTCTGGAACAAAAGTAAAGGATAAAAACAGCGCACCTAAACCTTCAATAATTAGTGTCCCTATTATTATGTACTGTGTAAACCTTACTAAACCAGATAAAGAGTACTGATTTAGGGATTCTTGTATAATAAGACGCTCTTTTAAGGAAATTTTCTTTCCAAGGAAAACTGCGAACATGGTTGCTAATGTCATAAACCCTAGTCCACCAATTTGAATTAATATCAATATAACTGTTTTCCCAAATACAGTCCAATATGTTCCAGTGTCAACAACAACAAGACCTGTTACACATACTGCTGATGCGGATGTAAAAAGTGCATCTACGAACCCAATACTATTTCCATCTTGTGATGCTATCGGTAAATTTAATAGTATAGCACCAATTAAAATTAAGCTCGCAAATCCCAATACTAATATTTGAGTTGGATCTAATTTAAAATTGTCCATTCTCTCCAATTTATAGCACCACCATTCCTACCATTATACTATTTGGTTCTATTCATATGTATTGTACGTATTTATTTATAAATAATTCTAAAATTAAAACCAGTCAAGGCATATTATTATACCTTAACTGGTTATACACATATACAGTCTATGCGTTAAGTTTTTGTTTTACTTGCTCTACTAATTGAGCAAATCCTTCTTTATCACTAATTGCCATTTCAGCAAGTACTTTTCTGTTCATTTGAATTCCTGTTAGTTTTAGCCCATTCATAAATTTAGAATAAGATAACCCATTTAATCTTGCAGCTGCATTAATTCTTGTAATCCAAAGTTTTCTAAAATCTCTTTTTTTCAGTTTTCTACCTACGTACGCATGTCTTAATGCTTTCATAACAAATTGATTTGCTGGTCTATATAATTTACTTCTAGCCCCTCTGAAACCTTTTGCAAGTTTTAATACCTTTTTATGTCTTTTATGTGCTGTAACACCTTTTTTTACTCTAGCCATATTTCACAACCTCCTTATCTTTTGAAATTATTTTAGTAATTGCGCTATTTTTTTTGCTTCACCTTTAAATACTAGTGTAGATTTTCTTAAGTTTCTTTTTCTTTTGCTTGATTTTTTAGTTAGAATATGGCTTGTAAAAGCTTTCATTCTTTTAATTCTTCCTGAACCTGTCTTTTTAAATCTTTTTGCTGCACCTCTATGGGTTTTCATTTTTGGCATTTGTGTTTCCTCCCTTCAAATTATCCGTTCTTTGGAGCCAAAACCATAACCATCTGTCTACCTTCTAATTTCGGCTGTTTTTCAACTATAGAATCATCACTTAAAAGTTTTTTAAATTCTTCTATAGAACCTTTATTCATGCTGATATTTCCAAGTTCTCTTCCTTTGAATCTTAAAGTTACTTTAACTTTATCGCCATTTTGCAAAAACTTTATCGCCTGATTTGCTTTAACTTGTAAATCATGACTTTCTATTTTTGCACTAAGTCGTACTTCTTTTACAGAAGTCATCTTTTGTTTTTTCTTAGCTTCTTTTTCTTTCTTTGCAAGCTCATATTTGTACTTACCGTAATCCATAATCTTGCAAACAGGGGGTTTTGCTTTCGGGGCTATTTTAACTAAGTCTAAATTTTTATCATTAGCTAATTGTTGTGCATCCCTAGATGACATTAATCCTAATTGCTCACCCTCTACATCTACTACTCTGACTTCTCGATCACGAATTTCTTCGTTGATTTGCACTTCATTAGTGTCTTTAATAATAAAACACCTCCAATTTTTTTATTAATAAAATATATATTTTGGGCAATAAAAAAACAGATAGTACGTTCACTATCCGCTTCAATACAAGATGATTATCTAGTCTAGAACATCTTTATTGACCTTACTAACAGTGTTGCAAGGTGAGAAGCGGAATCTTCTACTTTGTTTTTATTTACAAAGTTAATAATAACAATAATTTTATTATATGTCAACAACAATATAAAAATAAAATATTTTATTGAAAATTATGTCAGTGAATCTTTATATTACCTTCGAAACGGGCTTTAATTTTATTATGATTATCACTTTTTAGGACAAACTAATTTTAACATAAACTGACGAGGTGGTGAAGACATGAAAAAAAGAATTATATTTATTTTAATGTGTGTTATCGTCGGTATCACCATTCTATCTAGCTACTCTAACTGGTATAACGATAATACAACATCTTTGTTTTCAACAGGCAACAGAATATTTCTAATTATTTTATCCTCTTTATTTGTACTATATTACTATCGTATGAATAAAAATCCTCAATATGCCCATGCACCAATTCAGCAGTTTGAAAAAAAAGAAAAAGATCAAAATTCTAATGAGTTTTTTACAAAGCCAAAAACAACCTTTGAAGATGTTGCAGGCTTAGAGGAAGTTAAAGAAGAGTTGTCTGAGGTTATTGATTTTATTAATCAACCAGATAAATATAGAAGTATGGGTGCCAAAATTCCAAAGGGAATCCTCTTTCATGGCCCTCCTGGTACTGGAAAGACATTATTAGCATCTGCAGTTGCTGGAGAAACTAAATCTTCTTTCTTTTCAGTAAGTGGATCGGAGTTTGTTGAAAAATATGTAGGAGTCGGTGCAAAACGGATCAGAACACTTTTTGAAAAAGCGAAAAAAGAAGGTCCAAGTGTTATTTTTATTGATGAGATGGATGCTATCGGTGCAAAGCGAAGTCTTGATAGTAATAATGAAAAAGACCAAACTTTAAACCAACTACTAGTAGAGTTAGATGGATTTAATACAGAGCAAACAGTAGTTGTAGTAGGTGCTACAAATCGTATGGATATGCTTGATGAAGCTCTACTTAGGCCTGGTCGCTTTGATCGCCATATGTTTATAGGTAATCCAAATGTTAGAGCACGGGAAGACATTTTAAAAGTTCACACAAACAATAAACCTTTATCCAAAGATGTTAACATTGCTCAGCTTGCACGTAAAACCCATGGTATGAGCGGTGCTCATTTAGCGAATGTAGCCAATGAGGCTGCTATCATTGCTGTTAGACAGGATAAAAAAACGATTACTTCTGAGCATTTTGATGCAGCAATTGAACGAGTAGTGGCTGGTCTACAGGTTAAGAATTCTACTATATTGTTAAGAGAGAAAAAAATTGTTGCCTTCCACGAAGCAGGTCATGCGTTAGTAGCAAAACTACTTGGAACAGACATGGTTCAAAAAGTATCTATCGTCCCAAGAGGCCAAGCTTTAGGCTACGTAATTCATATGCCCCAGGATGATCGTTATATTATGACTAAAGATGAACTTTGTAATAAGATAATGGTTATGCTCGGAGGCAAAGCCGCAGAAGATTTAATATTTAAACATATTTCAACTGGCGCTAAGGACGATCTAAAAAAAGTTACAGAAATGGCTATGCAAATGGTTTGTGAGTATGGCATGAGTGAACTTGGCTACATGTATAATAGTCCAGAGATGATTAAATGTCTTGGATTTAAAATTACTAAAGAAGTGAATAAGATTGTTGATCATTGTTATCAAGAATGTTATAAGTACCTTCAAAATAATCAGTCAAACCTTACTAAAGTTGCTGAAGCATTATTAGAAAAAGAAACTTTAAGTGCCGAGGAGCTTGATAAACTTTTAGATATACCAAAAGATAATGAAGAATTAGAGGCAGTTTAATAACATATTGTCTACCATTTATAATTAAAGGCGCTATAGAATAATTCTATAGCGCCTTTAATTTAATTATGTTAGGGTTTTTACTTTCTTAGTGATTAAATAAGGCTTCTTTATATAAAATAGCACTGATAATGTTAAAAGCAGTATGCCTATTAAAAAATGTATTAGATTAAACCCTCTATCGTATATATTGTATATTATGGTTGAGTATCCTTCTTTATATCTTTTTAAAAAACTCTCTAAAATAATACCCCTAAATAATATTTCTTCAAAAACCGGTGCTAATACGGCTACAGAAAACATAAAAAGTATTGGTACTGTAAGTCTTATTTCCATCGCTTCTATAAAGGATTGAGATACTTCTATTCTTTCTAAAGGCAAGGCAATCGTATTTTTAAAAAACATTATATAGCCTAAAAAAACAATAATAATCCATAAATAAGATTGAGTCTTAGCGTTACCAACATAATTTAGCTTTTCAAGTCCTTTCTTTTTTGCACTATAATAAACACAAAGAATAATCAAAGGCTCTGCCACTATGTCTAGAAAAAAACTGAACATACTAGACCACTGTGCTTCAGATATGGTTTGATACTCCCCGACAATCCCTAATATTGTAGCACCAGCCATGGCTACTAAAAAACCAATTAGAACTCTATAAAATACTAATAAAAATGTTGCTCCCCAAAAAGATAGTCCGTTATTTGATTGGTCTATAGATTGTTCCATTCTGTTCCCCCCAAGTAATTTTTAAAATTCTCAAAGGAAATTTTACCATTTTAGTGAAGTGCTGTAAAGTTTTTAACCTTAGAAAAACCATGTGAAAATATTTAACACATGTACCTGCACAAGTTTCGCTTTTGTTAATATACTAAATAAAAGCACGCTTATGAAAGGTGGTTGAAATAATGTCCAAAAACAAAAAACAAAGTTGGTTGCAAAAAATATTTCAATTTCCTAAAGGACCTAACTTTGTTACTTGTCTAGAATTGAAGTATTACCTGCCATTAGATCCAATTGAACGTCAAAAATTGTTAAATTCTTTTCCAAGTTATTTTACTAAAAAACTACAATAGCCACTGTTATTTAAATTATAATACCCTACAACATAGCTTATTGTAGGGTATTATTTTAAATTTATAGTGATTTATTGATTGCTTCTTCTTTAACTTGTTCTATAAAGGTTGATACTTCAATAGCTCCTAGTTCACCTTTGTCCCTGGATCTAACAGCTATCGTTTCTGTTTCCATTTCTTTGTCACCTATTATAAGCATATAAGGTACTTTTGACAGCTGTGCTTCTCTTATTTTATAGCCAATTTTTTCACTTCGAGTGTCTACTTCTATTCTAATACCTTGACTTATAAGCCTGTTTTTTAGCTGTGTTGCATATTCTAATTGTCTATCTGTAATTGGTAATATTCTCGCTTGTACAGGTGCTAACCATGTTGGGAATTTACCAGCAAAATGCTCGATTAAAATTCCAATAAATCTTTCAATGCTTCCAAAAATAACTCGGTGAATCATAATTGGTTTATGTTTCTCACCATCTGCACCAACATAATTTATATCAAATCTTTGAGGCATTTGGAAATCTAATTGTATTGTCCCGCACTGCCATGTTCTCCCTAGGCAGTCTTCCAGGTGAAAATCGATTTTAGGCCCGTAAAAAGCTCCGTCGCCTTCGTTAACTTTATATGGAATATTTTTTTCTTTTAATGCATCTTCTAAGGCATTAATTGCTAATTCCCACTCTTCATCTGTACCCATTGAGTCTTCAGGTCTTGTAGATAATTCTATATGATACTTAAACCCAAAGATATTGTAAAAATAATCAACGAAATCTATAACACCCATAATTTCATCTTTTATTTGATCAGGTAGCATAAATATGTGCGCATCGTCTTGTGTAAAGCATCTAACTCGCATAAGTCCATGTAGCGCTCCGGATAATTCATGTCGATGCACTAAACCTAGTTCGCCCATCCTTATTGGTAGGTCTTTATAACTGTGCATTTTTCTTTTAAACATTAAAATTGATCCTGGGCAGTTCATAGGTTTGACAGCAAAATCTTGATCGTCTATTTTCGTTACGTACATATTTTCTTTATAGTGATCCCAATGTCCTGATTGATGCCATAGACTTTCGTTAAGAATAATTGGCGTTTTAATTTCTTCATAGCCTCTTTTTACATGTTCATCTCTCCAAAAATCTTCTAACATATTTCTGATTACCATTCCTTTTGGGTGAAAGAATGGGAACCCTGGACCTTCTTCTTGTAGACTAAATAAGTCTAGCTCTTTTCCTAGTTTTCGATGATCCCTTTTCTTAGCTTCTTCTAGCCGATGTAGATATTCTTCTAAATCCTTTTTCTTTTCAAATGAAGTTCCGTATATCCTTTGAAGCATTTTGTTTTTTTCGTCCCCTCGCCAGTAGGCACCGGCAACACTTAAAAGTTTTATTGCTTTTATTTTCCCAGTGCTTGGTACATGTGGCCCAGCACAAAGATCTACGAATTCACCCTGTTTGTAAAAAGATATAATTGCATCTTCAGGTAAATCTTGAATTAATTCTACCTTATAGTCTTCCCCTTGCTCTTGCATTAATGCTATGGCTTCATCCCGCGAGAGTTCGAATCGTTCTAATTCAAGTTTCTCTTTAACAATTTTCTTCATTTCAGCTTCAATTTTTTCTAAATCCTCTTGGGTAAAACGATGATCTGTGTCAAAGTCATAATAATATCCATTCTCTATAGCTGGTCCAATAGCTAATTTTGTGCCTGGAAATAGCCTTTTTACTGCTTGCGCTAGTACATGGGAACTTGTATGTCTTAAAAATTCTTTGCCTTCTTCATCTTCAAATCTTAATATGTTAAGCGCTACATCGTCATTTACCTTATGCATCAGGTCAACTTTTTTTCCATTTATTTCTCCACCTATTGCAACCCTTGCTAATCCTTCACTGATATCTTTGGCAATCTGATATACTGTTGTGCCTTTCTCTACTTGTTTTTGCGTACCATCTTTTAATGTGATTGTTATCATTTTTATTTCCTCCGTTTCTCATAAGACTATATTTTTGGTTTATTATTTTAAATGCAAAAAACTCTCATCCTATACTAATAAAGGACGAGAGTATACCCGCGGTTCCACCTAATTTGATTATAGTTCCCTATAATCCTACTTAATGTTAGACTGATATCGTAGTCAACGGTTTTCTTTCACAGAGATATCTGCTACTAAAAAACAGCTATTGGGTAGTTTTCAGTTTGCCATATACAAGAACACTTCCAGCCAAGGTGATCTTTCTCTGAGTATTGGGTTAAACTTACTTATCCCAAGTCAACGCTTGTTATTTTTAGCTAAATTATAATTTTTATATACACTTTTGTCAAGTGATGAAATGATTCGAAAAATTTTTTTACTGAAATTATAATATAAATGTCACAATTAAACCTTGAACAATACCTATTACTGCACCTAATACCCCACCTAGCATTTCAATGTGCTTAAGCTCTTTTTTCGCTATATGTACAACAATTTCCTCTAGTTGGATCATAGAAAACTGATTCACTTTTTCTTCTACAATTTTTGAAATCTGGATTATATTCTGTTGATCACTGGCGATACTTTCAACTATATTTAATATGACATTTTCGGCTTCTTCCTCAATTACTTCATCAATATAATTTACTATTAGGGACACCAGTCCAGATGGTATTAGACTTGGTATTTTATCCTGTATTGTTTGTTTAACCTTTACTTTTATAATATTTATTACATATTCTTTTTTTTCAGTCTGAAGAAAATTAGCAATTAAATCATCTACGGATAATAGTTCTTCTTCAATTATTTTACCTATACTTTTTGCAATCTCATTTTTTCTCTTAGGTATTAACCCCTGAATATAATAATTAAATACCGGAATTTTAATCGGTGCATATGGTCTAAATAATAACTTAATAGCCAGCAGATTCGTTAACCAACCTATAATTGCCCCAATAGCACTCATTGTTAATAATGTTATCGTCAAATGATCACCTTCTTTTGTTAATAAAACTCCAGAAGTTTCTGGAGTTTTTAATTACTCTTTTTTTACATTCGACTTAATTATACAATATTCACAGCCTTCGCACAATTGGACTTTGTTCATAAAAATTCGTTTTATCGTCTTTGTTATTTCTTCACTATTTTTTTCAGTTTTATGGATAATTATTTCATTAGGTGCAATTGTAATTAAAGAACTGATTAAAAGGTCATCATAATTGACATCTTTTTCGTTCATTTCTTGGGCAATAATCCTAAGATAATCGTTATTTATTTCTTTTCCTGTATGGTCATATAAACTATATTTTCCTTCTGATTTTAGATATATGTTAACTACTTCTAATTTTGGTTCTTGTATATCCACAAAATATTTTAATAGCTTAATAAACTCATTGTACTCTTTGTCCATTAGAAAATCTTCTACTGCCTGATCCACTACTTCTTTTAGGGAGTCAGAATATGATTTTAACCTAAAGGTTATTAGGCCTTTTATATTAATTTGGCTATTGGTTTTTAAATAATCAACTAGTTCCTTTGTTATGCATTCATTATTAATTTCCAAAAATAATTCTTTTAATTTTTTTTGGTTTTTCACCAAATCTAAAGCCCGGGTTAGTATATCTTTTTTTTCTGATGTAGTAAAATAATTATATTCGTAATTAATGATATCTTCGAATACATTTTTTTCTTCACCAGCTCTTATAAATTTACATAATGCATTGGCTATATAATAAGCAAACTTATTGTTAAAATCCTCTTTTGGATAATCTTTTATTGATTCTGTATCAACCATATATTTTAGTATATAATAATGCTTATCTTTATTTATTTCTTTATCTATAAAAACACCTTCATTTCGCAAGGCTTTTATCTCGTTATAGATGATTGACTGTAGTAAATTTACATCGTTGTCTGTTACAATAGATAACAACTGCATTTCTTCACTCCTTTCTATTGTATTAGTAGTATATGTTTAATTTTTAATCATATTCTATATACAAAATAAAGGTATTTACGATTTAACTTATTAAAATATATAAATTTTTATATAAAAGAAGGCATTGTGTTATATTTGAAAAATAATACTATCAAATCTCATTTTTACAAACAAATTTGGAGGATCTACATATGTCTGGAATTATCAATCTATCTGAAATGGCAACATTAGCAATTCATAGCATGATTTTAATTGCACAAAAAGAACAAGATCTAATTAATGTTAAGGAAATTGCAAAGGAAACATCGGCTTCTGAATTTCATTTATCAAAAATATTACAAAGATTAGTGAGAGCAGGTTTTATTCGTTCTGTACGGGGACCTAAAGGGGGATTTAAACTTAATTTATCTCCAGATGAAATATCCTTTTATGATATTTTTGAAACTGTCGAAGGCCCCATAAATGTAAAAAAGTGTCCTACTAATTGTAATTTATGTTCATTTAGACATTGCATTTTTGATGATGTATTAGACAAAGCAAATGATGAGATTGTTGCTTTTTTAAAGAAAAAGCACCTTAGTCATTTTATATCTACAAAACTTGAAAATTAATAACTACACCCTGATGTTGCTAGAGAACTTATTTAATTTTATATATTAAAAGATTTTAAAATAATTTAATTTACTGAATGAAAAAAGTATGGCGAATTAGATTCACCATACTTTTTTCATTATTTTTATATCACTTTGTAACTTTCTTGATGTTATTCTTAAAGTACCATTTTTTCAATATCTGTTTCTACATCTGTAATTCCAGCGATTCCAAAGTTTTCTACTAAAACATTAGCTACATTTGGAGATAAGAAAGCCGGTAGTGTTGGTCCTAAGTGAATATTTTTTACGCCTAAATGAAGTAAAGCTAAAAGAACAATAACTGCTTTTTGCTCGTACCATGCAATGTTGTACGCGATTGGTAGTTCATTTACATCTTCTAATCCAAAAACTTCTTTTAACTTAAGTGCAATAACTGCTAATGAATAAGAATCGTTACACTGTCCCGCATCCAATACTCTAGGAATGCCTCCGATATCACCTAAATTAAGTTTGTTGTATCTATATTTAGCACATCCTGCTGTTAATATAACAGAATCTTGTGGTAATTGCTCTGCAAAGTCTGTGTAATAGTTTCTACTGTTCATTCTACCATCACAACCTGCCATTACTACAAACTTCTTAATGGCACCGGTTTTTACTGCTTCTACCACTTTATCTGCTAAGCCTAAGACAGCATTGTGTGCAAATCCACCTACTATTTCACCTTTTTCAATTTCTTGTGGAGCATCACATTTTTTCGCTAATTCAATAATCTCAGTGAAATCTTTTGCACCATCTTTTCCTTCTATATGCTTTAGTCCATCAAAGCCAACAACACCAGTTGTATATACTCTGTCTTTGTATGAAGCTTTTGGAGGTACTAAACAGTTTGTTGTCATTAAAATTGGACCATTGAATGACTCAAATTCTTTATCTTGTTTCCACCATGCATTCCCGTAGTTTCCAACAAAATGATCATACTTCTTAAATGCTGGATAGTAGTTAGCAGGTAACATTTCACTATGGGTATATACATCAACACCAGTTCCTTTTGTTTGTTCTAAAAGTTGTTCAAAGTCCTTTAGGTCATGACCACTTACTAAAATAGCCGGATTATTTCTCACGCCGATGTTTACTTTTGTTATTTCAGGGTTTCCATAAGTTGATGTATTTGCTTCGTCTAGCATAGCCATTACTTCTACACCATATTTCCCTGTTTCCATTGTTAATGCCACAAGTTCATCTACTGATAGATCATCTTTAGTAGTTGCAACTAAAGCTTTTTGCATAAAATCAAATATTTCTTGTTTTTTATGTGATAATACAAATGCATGTTCTGCATAAGCAGCCATACCTTTTACACCATATATCATTAACTCTCTTAAAGATCTAACATCTTCGTTCTCAGTAGATAAAATGCCAATTTCTCTAGCTTTTGCTTCAAATCCTTCTCTTGTATCATCGTACCATAATGCACTGTCATGAAGGTCTGCTTCTAAATTAACATTTTCATTTTTAAGTTGTGTTTTAATTTCTTCCCTTATTTCTAGCGCTTCTTTAACTCTATTTGTAAAATCTTGATTGCTAAAGTTTGCATTTGTAATTGTTGCAAATAAACTTTCCATTACAAACTTATCTGCTCTTTCATTGTTTACTCCAGCTTTTTTAGCTTCAAGGTTATAGATTGAAATCCCTTTCAACGTATAAATTAATAAATCTTGTAAATTTGCCACATCAGAAGTTTTTCCACATACACCTCTTACTGTACACCCTGTTCCTTTGGCAGCTTCTTGACATTGATAACAAAACATACTCATAATTTATCCCTCCATTTAATATAATTTGATTGATTTTTTCACATCAATCGGTAAGTAATAATTGGTTATATTAGTATTTTAGTATTGCAATACCTAAATGTCAATTAAATAACAGGGTTTGTGAGAAATATCACAACCCCTGCATTATTTATTAATTAGGTCGTCTTGGTTCTATATTCCTTATATGTAGGTCATGCCAATGAAAGCACTCTTTCCAATTTTTAAACTGTACTACAGCAAAGTAATTTGTAATTTGTACTATAGTTCCTTCTTCTTTCTTTTTAGAATAGTTTTCGATATTAAGTTTATCCCCTACTCTGTACTTGTCCTTTGTTTTTTTAATATAATCATCTACGTACATTTCAAATCCCCCTTTTTCTTTTATACCTTTTATAAATATGTGCAAAAAAAAATAAAATGATAGAAAGTATAAATTTTCTATCATTTTATTTCTAAGTTATTCTACAATTATCTCTTTAAGTGATGCACCCGGTGGTACCATTGGTAAAACTTTTTCTTCTCTATCAATTTCACAGTTTATTACTACAGGTCCATTTACACTTAAAGCATTTTTCAATACTTGTTCTACTTCTTCTGGTTCTTTTACGTTATATGCAGTTGCCCCAAAAGCTTCTGCTAATTTTACAAAGTCTGTTCCTCGATCTTCTAAATTAGTTTCTGAATATCGCTCATCAAAAAACATATTTTGCCACTGACGAACCATGCCTAAGACACGATTGTTTAATATTACGATTATAACTGGAATGTTGTAAGTCACCGCAGTTGCCAGCTCGTTACAGTTCATTCCAAAACATCCATCACCGGCTATATTAAATACTGTCTTTTCAGGCATGCCCATTTTTGCTCCTAAAGATGCGCCTAATCCATACCCCATTGTTCCTAAGCCTCCTGAAGATAAAAATGTTCTAGGGTTCTGGAACTTATAGTATTGAGCAGTCCACATTTGATTTTGACCTACCTCTGTTGCTATAACTGCATCTCCTTTTGTTAATTCCGATATCTTTTCTATTATAAACTGTGGCTTCAGCGACCCATCATTACAGTACTTTAATGCATAAGTATTTTTCAACTCTTTAAGTCGATTTATCCAGTCTGTTTGTTTTTGTGGTGATAAACCATCATTTATCTTAACAAGTACCTCTTTAATATCCCCGACAACATGATGGGTCGTTAAGATATTTTTATTAATTTCAGCTGCATCTATATCAATCTGTAAAACTTGTGCATCTGCAGCAAATTGATCCGCTTTTCCAATTACTCGATCACTAAAACGAGCTCCTACTGCAATTAATAAATCACATTCTGTAACAATCTGACTAGATACTTTTGTTCCATGCATACCTACCATACCAGTAAAAAGCTCATGTCCACCTGGAAATCCACCAAGTCCCATTAAGCTTGAAGTTACAGGTATTTGTAATTTTTCAGCTAAAGTAACCAATTCTTCAGAAGCTCCAGAGGTTACTACCCCCCCACCTACATAAAGTGATGGTCTCTTTGCATTCTTAAGAAGATTTACTGCATTTTCTAAATCTTTTTGTTCTATATTTTGAGTATTTCTTTTGACCTCTTTAGGCTTTTGATTGCTATACTCTGTCATCTGAATAGTGATATCTTTTGGAATATCAATAAGTACAGGTCCTGGTCTTCCTTCTTGAGCAATATAGAATGCTTTTCGTACAATATCACCTAGATCTTCTACATCCTTCACGATAAAATTATGCTTTGTTATGGGCATAGTAATCCCTGTAATATCTACCTCTTGAAAACTGTCTTTTCCTAGTAGAGACAAAGGTACATTTCCGGTAATCGCAACCATAGGTACTGAGTCCATATGAGCTGTAGCTATCCCTGTCACTAAATTAGTAGCTCCTGGTCCAGATGTAGCGATACATACACCTACTTTCCCAGTTGAACGGGCATACCCATCCGCTGCATGAGAAGCTCCTTGCTCGTGAGCCGTTAATATATGTTTTATTTTATCTTGATATTTATAAAGTGAGTCATATATATTTAAAACAGCACCACCAGGATAGCCGAATACAGTATCTACGCCCTGCTCTAATAAACATTCAATCAAAATATCTGCTCCTGTTAGTCGCATTGTTCTCCCCCTTAATATATTTATACTTTTAAAACTGCTCCGGTACTTGCAGATGTCACTAACTTAGCATATCTAGACAAGTATCCAGTTTTAATTTTAGGTTCAGGTGCTACCCATTTTTCTTTTCTCTTTGTTAGTGCTTCCTCACTTACTTCTAGGTGAATTGTACCATTATTTATGTCGATTTCAATCATATCCCCTTCTTCTACAAGGGCAATTGGTCCACCTTCTGCAGCCTCTGGTGATATATGTCCAATGGAGGCTCCTCTTGTAGCTCCACTAAACCGTCCATCTGTAATTAATGCCACATCTTTATCTAAACCCATACCAGCTAGTGCTGATGTCGGTGATAGCATCTCCCTCATACCTGGTCCACCTTTAGGCCCTTCATATCGGATCACTACTACTTCACCTTTATTAATTTTTCCACCTAATATCGCTTCTATAACATCCTCTTCAGACTCAAATACTCGTGCTGGTCCTTTATGCTGAAGCATTTCTTTCGCTACAGCCGATCTTTTTACAACACATCCCATTGGTGCAATATTACCTTTTAATACAGCAATCCCGCCGGTATTGCTGTATGGATTCTCAATGGTTCTAATAACTTTGGTATTCAAATTGTTAACACTTTGAATATTTTCTTTTATACTTTTCCCTGTCACAGTTGGTAAGTCAACATGTAGTAGTTCTTTTTTAGTAAGTTCTTTCATAACTGCTGCAACACCTCCGGCAGCATACAAATCTTCAATATGGTCTGGTCCTGCAGGACTTAATTTGCACAGGTTAGGTGTTTTTGCACTAATCTCGTTCGCTTTTTCCAGATCTAAGTCAATACCTGCCTCATAAGCAATAGCTGGTAAGTGGAGCATACTGTTGGTACTACATCCAAGGGCCATATCTACTGTGAGTGCATTATCGAAAGCTTTTTCTGTCATGATGTCCTTTGGTTTTATATCTTTCTCAAGAATATCTAATACTGCCATACCAGCTCTTTTTGCTAAACGGATTCTTTCAGCATATACAGCAGGAATTGTTCCATTTCCAGGCAGACCCATGCCCAACACTTCTGTTAAACAGTTCATACTATTTGCTGTAAACATACCAGAACAAGATCCACAACCTGGGCATGCATGATCTTCATAGTCAGAAAGTTCATCCTCTGTCATTTTTCCTGTTTTTACTGATCCAACCGCTTCAAAAACATTTGATAAGCTAACTTCTTGTTCTCTAACTTTCCCTGCTAACATTGGTCCACCACTTACAACAACCGTTGGAATATTTACTCTTGCTGCCGCCATTAGCATTGCTGGAACAATTTTATCGCAATTAGGTATCATAACTAGTGCATCAAAACCATGAGCCATTACCATAGCTTCTATAGAGTCAGCTATAAGTTCTCTTGAAGCTAAAGAGTAATGCATACCTACATGCCCCATGGCAATACCGTCACATACACCGATTGCTGGAAACTCAATTGGTGTTCCACCTTTAATTCTGACGCCTGCTTTAACCGCTTCTGCAATTTTATCTAAATTAATATGTCCTGGCACAATTTCATTCTTTGCATTCACAACACCTATTAAAGGTGCTTTTATTTCTTCATCTGTATAGCCCATTGCTTTAAACAATGACCTATGGGGTGCTCGTTCAACGCCCGTCTTTACTCTATCACTTCGCATGTAATCACTCCTAATCCGCATTCATATTAACAGTCAAGGTTTATTGTTTCAGATAATATTATCCTCGTCCCTACTATTGTAAGGACGAGGATCACGCTTATATATTTTCTATAATTAATCTACCCATTTCGTTTGTTCCAACCATTTTCATACCCGAACTCATTATATCTCCAGTACGATACTTTTGATCCAGGACTTTAGTAACCGCTGCTTCTATTGCATCAGCTTCTTTATCTAAACCAAATGAATATCTTAACATCATAGCTGCTGATACCACAGTTGCTATAGGATTTGCTTTGTCTTGCCCTGCAATATCCGGAGCTGATCCATGAATTGGTTCATACATTCCTAGTCCACCTTCTCCAAGACTTGCTGAAGGCAACATTCCAATTGAGCCTGTAATCATACTCGCCTCATCTGACAAAATATCTCCAAACATATTTGTTGTAACGATAACATCAAACTGTTTTGGATCTCTAACTAATTGCATTGCGGCATTGTCAACGTACATATGCTCTAATGAAACTTCTGGATAATCCTTTGCCATTTCTGTTACTACCGAGCGCCAAAGTCTTGAGCTTTCTAAAATATTCGCTTTATCTATACTTGTTACTTTTTTATTACGTTTCATTGCAATATCAAAAGCAGCTTTAGCTATTCTCTTTATTTCTCCAACACTATATGCCTCGGTATCATAAGCTTCTTCACCCATTTTTCCTTCAGCTCTTCTACCTCTATCCCCAAAGTAGATCCCACCAGTTAATTCCCTTACAACCATAATGTCAATGCCATCACCAACAATTTCTGGTTTTAAAGGACAAGCATCTTTTAGTGCATTATGTAGTAAAGCTGGTCTTAGATTAGCAAACAGACCAAGTACACTTCTCAATCCTAATAGAGCTTGTTCTGGTCGAGCATCTCCAGGTAAATTATCCCACTTTGGACCACCTACTGCACCTAGAAGAACTGAATCACTTTTCTGGCAAACTTCTACGGTCTCTTTTGGTAAAGGTTCTCCTTTAGCATCAATAGCACATCCACCAGCAAGCACTTCTGTGAAATCAAACTCATGTCCGTACTTTTGCCCTACTTTCTCAAGTACTAATATTGTTTGTTCTATTATATCCGGTCCAATTCCATCCCCAGGAATCGTCGCTATATTATATTTCATATTTTATTCCCCCGTATTTGATTTACTTGTTAAGATTATTTTTAATATACTGTATTAATCCATCAGCTGCCATAATACCTTGTATGAATTCTGGAAAAGGTTCTGCTTGATATACTTCATTTTTAGTTAAGTTTTTAATAACACCAGCTTTAAAGTCAATATCTAATTTATCCCCATTATCTATTTTCTTTACTGCTTCTTCACACTCTAATATTGGCAGTCCGATATTAATAGAATTTCTATAAAATATTCTTGCAAAAGTTGAGGCAATAACACAGGATACTCCTGATGCTTTAATCGCTAATGGTGCATGTTCCCTAGATGATCCACATCCAAAGTTTTTGTCAGCTACAATTATGTCTCCATCATTAACTTTATTTACAAAATCTGCGTCTATATCTTCCATACAATGTTTAGCTAGCTCTTTTGGATCTGATGTGTTTAAGTACCTTGCCGGAATAATAACATCAGTATCTACATTATTTCCATACTTAAATACGCTTCCATTTGCTTTCATATTATATTTCCCCCTTTATGCTATATCCTCTGGATTAGTAATTTTTCCTGTTAAAGCTGATGCAGCTGCAACTGCTGGACTTGATAAGTAAACTTCTGATTCAGGGTGTCCCATTCTTCCAACAAAGTTTCTATTGGTTGTTGCTATCGCTCTCTCACCCTTAGCTAGAATACCCATATGTCCACCTAGACAAGGTCCACAGGTTGGTGTGCTAAAAGTTGCTCCTGCTTGAACAAACTTTTCAATCAAGCCTTCTTTTAGGGCTTGAAGATATATCTTCTGCGTTGCTGGGAACACTATTACACGAACACCTTTAGCAACTTTTTTACCCGCCAATATATTAGCGGCTACTCTCATATCTTCAATTCGTCCATTTGTACATGAACCTATTACAACTTGATCAATTTTTACTTCCCCTACTTCTGTGATTTTTCTTGTGTTATCTGGTAAATGTGGGAAAGATACAGTTGGCTCTATCTCAGCTAAATTTATTTCATATACCTCATCATACTCTGCATCTTCGTCCGCAGTATAAACCGTATGAGGTTTTGTAGCGTGCTCCTTAACATACGCTAAGGTCTTTTCATCAACTGGGAATATTCCGTTTTTCCCTCCTGCTTCTATGGCCATATTTGCCATTGAAAAACGATCATCCATTGATAAATGTTGTATTCCGTCTCCAACAAATTCCATAGACTTGTATAATGCTCCGTCTACACCGATCATTCCAATGATATGAAGAATGATGTCTTTACCACTTACCCATTTATTCTGAGGTTTTCCTGTTAAAACAAATTTAATTGCACTTGGTACCTTAAACCAACATTGCCCAATAGCCATACCCGCTGCCATATCTGTACTTCCTATTCCTGTAGAAAAAGCACCTAAGGCTCCATATGTACATGTATGTGAATCTGCTCCTATGACAACATCTCCAGGTACAACTAAACCTTTTTCAGGGATTAACGCATGCTCAATACCCATTTCTCCAATTTCAAAATAATTTTCTACCTCTTTTTCATGAGCAAACTCACGAATAAATTTACATTGTTCAGCTGACTGTATATCTTTATTCGGTGTAAAATGATCAGGAACAATTGCTACCTTTTTCTTATCAAAAACTTTATCAACACCAATTTTGTTAAACTCTTTAACTGCAACAGGGGTTGTTACATCATTTCCTAGGACTAAATCTAGATTCGCTTGAATCAGTTGTCCAGCCTTTACACTATCTAAGCCAGCATGTGCTGCTAATATTTTTTGTGTCATTGTCATTCCCATTATAAAATACCTCCAATTCAATTATATTTACATGTAAGCTCTTACTTTTTCCTCTATATCCTGTATCAGTTTATATTCAACGGAATCTACTAATGCAATCCAACTTGCCTCAATAATATCTGTAGATACCCCAACTGTACTCCATATATTGCGGCCATCTGTTGACTCAATAAGCACCCTAACTTTAGATGCAGTAGCAGTTTTTGTGTCTAAAACCCTAACTTTGTAATCCGTCAAGCATACATCTTTTATTTGTGGGTAAAATACCTCTAAGGCCTTTCTTAGTGCTTTGTCTAAAGCATTTACAGGTCCAGCACCTTCAGCTACAGTTAATTCTTCCTGACCATCCACATTTATTTTTACTAATGCTGAAGAACTATCTGAACTGTCTGCAGGTTGTTCTCCAATGATTTTATAATGAATAAGTTCGAAGAATGGTCTATATTTACCTAACTGTTTTCTTATAATTAACTCAAAAGTACTTTCTGCACCTTCAAATTGATATCCAGCATATTCAAGCTCTTTTAACCTATCTATAATCGCTTGAGTTTCTGCAGAGTCTTTCGTTATATTAGGATTGATTTTTTGTATTTTCGAAAGAATCGTACTTTTACCTGAAACTTCTGACATTAAAAATCTTCGTTTATTTCCGACTTTTTTAGGATTTATATGCTCAAAGGAACTGCTTGATTTACTAACCCCATCTATATGCATACCACCTTTATGAGCAAAGGCAGAATTGCCTATGTATGGCTCTCTTTCATTTACAGAAATATTAGTAATTTCAGCCATATATCTTGCTATTGGTGTAAGATTCTGTACTTGATCATCTAATATACAATTATAATTTCTCTTTACTTGTAGATTCGCAATAATCGTGCTTAGATTTGCATTACCACATCTTTCTCCAAAACCTAAGTAGGTTCCTTGAACTTGAACAGCGCCTGCTTCCACACCCATTATCGAGTTAGCAACTGCCATACCACTATCATTATGGCAGTGAACACCAACGCTAACGTTGAAGGTTTCGACAACCTTTTTTGTTACTTCATAAATATCATCAGGAAACGCACCACCATTTGTCTCACATAATACTAACCAGTCAGCACCGCCTTCTTCAGCAGCCCTTAACGTAGCCATAGCATATTCAGGATTTGCTTTATATCCATCATAGAAGTGCTCTGCATCGAAAATAACTTCTTTTCCCTGTTGTTTAAAGAACGAAATAGTGTCTTTTAGCATGTTGAGGTTTTCTTCTAATGTTGTTTTAAGTATATCCGTTACATGAAAGTCCCAACTTTTACCGAATATTGCAACTGCAGGAGTATCCGCCTTAAGTAAAGATTGAACATTAGGATCTTCTTGTACAGAAATACCTGCACGCCTCGTGCTCCCAAAAGCTGTTAATTTTGCATTGCTGAGCTTTTGGCCTCTTATTTTTTGAAAAAATTCTAGATCTTTCGGGTTTGAACCGGGATTTCCCGCTTCTATATATGAAACCCCTAAAGCATCTAAAGCTTTAACGATCTTTAATTTATCATCGACTGAAAATGAAATTCCTTCAGCCTGTGCACCATCTCTTAAAGTTGAATCAAATATTTCAATCTTTTTAGGCATATGTCTCACCCTTCCTGCCCTTCTATATCGTTTAACATTTTGTTAACCGCATTTATATACGCTTTTATACTTGCCTCAACAACATCTGTACTTAATCCGCGCCCAGTATACAAGCGTCCATAGCGCTTTATTTTAACCGTTGCTTCACCCTGTGCATCTTCTCCTTCAGTAACAGAGTTTAATGCATAATCATCTAAAGTAAAGCTACCATCTAATACTTTATCAATTGCTTTAAAAGCTGCATCTACTGGCCCATGTCCAAGGGATACTTCCTCTACTTCATTTCCATTATTTAAAACATTTATCGTCGCAGTAGATGTGATTGTATTTCCACAATTAATCGTAAACTGTTGGAGTTTAAGTGTTTCTTCTACTTCAATAACTTTTTCTTGTACTAATGCCTCTAAATCTTTATCGAAAATAGCTTTTTTCTTATCTGCTAAGACTTTGAAATCATTGAATATTCTGTCTATTTGTTTTGTATTAAGATTGTATCCCAACTCATTTAACCTATTTTCAAAAGCATGTCGGCCGGAATGTTTACCTAAGACAATATTATTTTTTGAAAGTCCAATAGACTCTGGGGTCATTATTTCATAAGTGCTAGCATTGGCTAACATTCCATGTTGATGTATACCAGATTCATGTGCAAAAGCATTTTTCCCTACAATTGCTTTGTTATGCTGTACTTTCATTCCAGTGATTTTAGTTATTAACTGACTAGCTGGATAAATTTGTGTGGTATCTATGTTTGTACTTAAGGCATAAAAATCTTTTCTTGTATTAATGGCCATCACTAGTTCTTCCATAGCGGCATTTCCAGCTCTTTCACCAATACCATTAATTGTACATTCAAGTTGTGTAGCTCCTGCTCTTGCTGCTGCTAATGTATTGGCTACTGCCATTCCTAAATCATTATGGCAGTGCACTGAGATTTCAGCTTTATCTACATTAGGAACATTCTCTCGGATCCCTTTAATAAGGTTGTAGTATTCATCTGGTGTAGTATATCCCACTGTATCTGGTACATTGATTACTGTGGCTCCTGCTTTTATTACTTCTTCAAATATTTTATAAAGAAATTCCGGATTACTTCTTGAAGCGTCCTCAGCTGAAAACTCAATATCACTACAGTATTTTTTAGCATACTTAACCATGTTTACGGCTCTTTCTAATACTTCTTCTTTACTAGACTTTAATTTATATTTCATATGGATATCGGAAGTAGCAATAAAAGTATGTATTCTAGGCTGTTCTGCTTCTTTTACAGCTTCATAAGCCTTATCTATATCTTTTGGGAGAGCTCTACATAAACTTGCTACTACTGAATTTTTTACTGTTCTTGCAATAGCACTAACAGAAGCAAAATCTCCAGGGGATGCGATAGCAAAACCTGCCTCAATCACATCCACACCCATTTTTTCTAGTTGTTTGGCTACTTTTATTTTTTCGTTTAAATTCATGCTACAACCTGGAGATTGCTCTCCATCTCTTAGTGTAGTATCAAAAATTTTGATTTTTCTCCCCATCATTAAAACCCCTTTTTTTTTAACACTAAATACTATTTAGACCAACTCATCATTTTTCTTAACTCTCTACCAACTTCTTCGATTTGGTGGTCTTTTTCAATTCTTCTTCTTGCTGTAAATGCCGCTCTATTTGATTGATTCTCTAAAATCCAATTTCTTGCAAAGGTTCCATCTTGAACTTCACTTAGTACCTTTCTCATTTCTTGTTTTGTTTCATCTGTTATAATTCTTTTACCTACTGAATAATCACCGTACTCTGCAGTATCACTAATAGAATATCTCATATATTCTAATCCACCTTGATTGATCATATCGACAATTAACTTCATCTCGTGTAGACACTCAAAGTATGCACTTTCTGGTTGATATCCCGCTTCTACTAAAACTTCAAAACCTGTTTTAATTAACTCAGATACCCCACCACATAATACTGCTTGCTCTCCAAATAAGTCTGTTTCCGTTTCTTCTTTAAAAGTTGTTTCAAGAATCCCTGCTCTTGCTCCACCAACTCCTGCTGCATAAGCTAAAGCTAGATCTTTTGCATCTCCTGAAACATCTTGATAAATAGCAATTAAACAAGGAACGCCTTTACCTTCTTCAAACTGCATTCTAACAGTATGACCTGGCCCTTTAGGTGCTACCATAAATACATTTACATCCTCTGGTGGTACAATTTGTGCATAGTGAATATTGAACCCATGGGCAAATACTAAAGACTTACCTGCTTTTAAGTTAGGTGCAACGCTTTCCTTATAAATTTGTGCTTGTTTTTCATCGTTTACAAGAATCATGATTACATCGGCTTTTGCTGCGGCATCAGCGGCTACAGCAACTTTTAATCCTGCCTCTTCTGCTAATTTCCATGATTTACTTCCTTCATATAAACCAACAATTACATCCACACCTGATTCATGTAAGTTTAAAGCATGGGCATGACCTTGACTTCCATAACCAATTACTGCTACTGTTTTTCCTTTTAATAAATCTAAGTTACAATCTTTCTCATAATATAATTTTGCCATTTTTATTCCCCCTATTTTTTAAAATAATATATTTTTATCTTCCCAGTGCTGTAAGCCCTGTTCTGACAATTTCTTTGACTCCATAACTCGTCATTACTTCAATAAAGGCTGAAATTTTTTGCCTATCACCTGTTATTTCTACTGTAAGTGTTTCTTTAGACACATCAATTACCTTTGCTCTAAAAACTGCAACAACTTCAATAATTGAAGATCTGTTTTCAAAATCTGCTTCTACTTTAATTAATGCAAGTTCTCTATATACGGACTCTTCTGGTTTTAGCTCAACTACTTTTAAAACATCCACAAGTTTGCTTAACTGCTTTATAATTTGTTCTAATATTAACGCATCCGCACGAACTGCAATTGTCATTCTTGAAATTTTTGGGTTTTCTGTTTCTCCTACTGATAAGCTGTCAATATTATATCCCCGACGACTAAATAATCCTGCTACTCTACTAAGTACACCTGACTGGTTTTCCACTAATACTGAAAGAACATGTTTATTCATATTATCACTCCCCCATTATGTATTTTTAAAAAATAAAACGCCCCTGCATAAAATTGCAGGGACGAGGATTAACACGCGTTACCACCCTAATTTGTTTTTGTGTTAACAAAAACCACTTTGAGATTTAAAGTCTTAGCTATAACGTTGCTACCGATCATCTCTTACTTTGGTTCAGAGATATAATTCAGGAGTGATTTGTATTTTATAACAGTGCCGATTTTCACCAACCATCGACTCTCTGTGACTGTTTTTATTAAAATACCTGTCTCCATCATCATTTTTTTGTCGAAATTATTTAAGTATTTAATGTATTTTAACAAGCAAATTCTATAATGTCAATATATTTTTAGAAAATTCTAAAGTTTTAAACAATAAAAAAAATTATAAATAAAATGAGTTAGCCATGCTAACTCATTAATTATTATGATATTAACCCTATATTAGCATATAAAAAACTTAAATCATTATATGCTAGTATTGATCATTATATTCTACTTAGTAATCCTTTAAGATTTTCTTCATCAAAATAATATTTTTCATTACAAAAATGACACTGTAATTCCGCACCCTTGTCTTCTTCTATTATTTCTTTTAGTTCTTTTTTTCCTAAACTAATTAAACCTCTTTCAAATCTTTCAGCATTACAATCACATACAAAATCGATTTCATTTCGTTCTAATATTTTTACATCCATGTCCCCTAATACATGATGTAGTATATCTTCTTCACTCATCCCTTTTTCCATTAGTACTGTGATTGGTTCTAATTTACTTAGTTTTTCTTCTAATTTACTAATCACTTCTATTTTTGCATTTGGTAATACCTGCAAAATAAAACCACCAGACGCTTTGATAGAATAATCCCGATCTACTAGTACTCCTAATGCAACTGCTGAAGGTTGTTGTTCAGAATGTAGAAAATAAGCAGCAAAATCTTCGCCAATTTCACCACTCACAAGTTCATATGTCCCTCTATATGGCTCTCTTAGACCAAGATCTTTTATAACTGTTATATTTCCTTTATTCCCCACAGCTTCACCCACATTTAGTTTGCCAGGTCTAATATTACTCCCTTTCACTTGTGGATGTGAAACATATCCTTTTACTTGCCCTAAATGATCACTTACAACAACAATTGGGCCTAATGGTCCTTTGCCATCTATTTTGACTGTTATTTTTTCTCCATCTTTTTTTAACATTAAACCCATAATAGATGTTGCAGTTAAGGTTCTTCCTAATGCGGCTATTGCTACAGGTGATGCCATATGCGTTTTTCTAGCTTTTTCAACCATGTTCGTTGTATTTGCAACAAATATTCGTATACTACCTTGACCTGCAGTTGCTCTTAATACCGTATTTTTCATGTTCTTCTCCTCTCTTTTACATATTATTTAGTTTATAATGTATCTACAACTAAGATACTATTGTTATATTTAGGTTCAATTGTATTCTTTTTATACATATATGATAAAATAACTATAAAAAAGTAGTTAGTGTCACTTTCACTCTGTTATTTTAGGTTTCTTTTTAAGACAGGTAAGCTGTGTGAGTACACTTTCAGTATAAGAAAAGAGGACGCTATGCAGCCAAACCATTTTTTTATATAGTAGGTAAGTAGACCTTTCCTACTATATAAAAAAAACAAGTTAGCTTACTAACTTGTTTTAAATCATAAAGAATAATCTTTATATTAATCCCATTAGGGATGCAGTTACGTTCATAACTACGTTTCTATTATGCTCTTGTTACGTTTGTAGCTTGTGGTCCTTTTTCGCCTTGAACGATTTCGAACTGAACTTGTTGTCCTTCTTCAAGAGTTTTGAAACCATCCATAGTGATTGCTGAGAAATGTACAAATACATCTTCACCATTTTCTCTTGAAATAAATCCAAATCCTTTTTCAGCGTTGAACCATTTTACAGTACCATTTTCCATCTTACAAATTCCTCCTAAAAACTTAATTTTATAAAAGTATGTATATCACACCTTTATTTCTTTTTTAGTGTATCATGCTACAACACAGCTGTCAACAATATTTACTTTTTTTTCTTTTTCCTAGCTGTCATAATTCCCCCTATACGACCGGTTTCTTTTGCAGTTAAGCCTCCCCACCCAAACTTCATTACTTTGTCTAGCAGGTCTAATTCAGTGGCTATTTCATACTTCATTCTTAAGTCAGGGGTAATTTCTTTTGTTTTTTTCCTAACCATAGCATGACCTCCTATGGTTATTATGTACGCTGTATAAGCAGTTTATTCATTTCATTAACAGATTTTTATCTTCTTATTACAACATATTAAGAATTTGCCTTATTTGAAATGAAGATACAAAAGCAAATATAAAAATTACAATAAGTAATGGAGTAAACTCCCAAAATCTAGTCTTTTTTTCTACTACTTCAAATTCTTTATTTAATTCATGGGCCAAATCCTTTTTGATCGTTTTTATTAGCTGATAAGCTAAATAGCCGGTAAAGGAGGCTATTATACTGAAAAATATAAATGTAACAATTAGACTTAAAGTTACTGATATTTCCGGTTCAGCAACTATATCCCCTTGGGTGTTCGATGAAAATACATTAATGGCAAAGGCTAAAGTCATAGCAAATCCATTATTTACTATATGACCAATAATTCCAGCATATATAGAATTAGTTAAGTAAACAAGGTATCCAAACACTAAGCCTAGTACAATAGGTCCAAATAAGTTGTATAAATTAAAATGAAACATCCCAAATAAAACCGCAGTAAAAATAATTGCCTTTCTTTTTCCTATTGATTCATAAGCTCTAAGCATGAAACCTCTGAAGAATACTTCTTCACAAATACCTGCTGTGATCGAAACAATTAGCATCAAAATAACGTACTCCCCAACATTTTCTGCTGTTGGTATTTGAGGAGGATGAAGTTCACCAAACAAACTAAGAATTATTAATAAAAGCATATTTCCTAACATAGCTGCGGGATACATCAAAATGGTTATACATACAATTAAGAAACTATGTTTTCCTCTTAATTTATTAAATCGCATTATTTTTTTTACACTCAAGCCTTTTAATTTTAAATATATTATTGGAGGAATTAAGACAACAAAAACTTGTATCATGATTAACCCAATACGTTCATCTTCAAAATGTAAAAACATCCCTATAAACAGAAATATTAATGCACTTATTACGTACAGTATATTGCCATCTAATACCTTTAACTTTTTTTCCATTTTTTCACTCCTTAGACTAAACTAGAGCACCACGTTGTATTAGTATCTTAACAAAACCATCTAACCCTACCTGGAGAACTTTCTCATCAAAATTAAAGGCGCCATTATGTAAAGGATATGTATATCCTTTACTTTCATTTTTTGTACCTAAAAAGAAGAATACTCCCGGTATTTCCTTTTGATAATATGAAAAGTCCTCCGCTAGCATAATTGGGTCAATAATTTCAACGGTTCCTTCATTTTGGGCATCTATAAAACATTGGGTTAATGTTTCATCATTAATAACTGCTGGATACATATCTCTAAATATTACTTCTATAGTACATCCGTAACTGGTCTCATAGCCTTTTTTAAAGTCATTTATTTTACCTTTAATTAAGTCATATACTTCTTGACTAAAAGTTCTAATTGTTCCCTCTAGCTTTACTTGTTTTGCAATAACGTTTCTTATTTCTCCCCCATCTATTCTACCTATAGTAAGTACGGCTGGTTCAATTGGGTTAACAGTTCGACTAATTATTGACTGTAATCCTATTACCATTTCAGATGCGATTACTATACTATCTAACGCAGTATGAGGCATTGCCCCATGTCCACTTTTACCTTTTATCAAAATGTCAAATTCCCCTGTTTGTGACATCATAGGTCCTTTTTTAACGCCAAATTTCCCTTCACTTATATTTGGAAATAAATGTAGTCCATAAATTTCACTCACGCCATACTTTTTTAGAATCCCATTATCTATTATAGGTGCTGCGCCCCCTGGTCCCTCTTCCGCTGGCTGAAATAACAAAATAATATTATCTTTAATCCTATCCTCATGATCTTTTAAAAATTTTGCTAAACCTAACAATATGGCCATATGTCCATCATGTCCACAAGCATGCATTCTTTTATTGTGCTGAGATTTATAACTAACATCATTTTGCTCTTCAACATCCAGTGCATCCATATCTGCTCTAAAGCATATGGTTTTTGTTGGGCTAACGCCTTTGAAAGAAACTAGAATTCCTGTACCTACAATACCCTTTTCAAAGGAAACACCCAAGTCTTTTAAAAATTGTTCTATGTATAATGCTGTTTTGAATTCCTCAAAAGCGATTTCAGGTATTTTATGTAAGTCCTGTCTTACATTCTTTATTAGTTCTCCTAGATGCTCTATTTTTGTGCTGAACATAGTATCAATCCTTTCATTGTAAATACGTATAACTAATTTTATAGTTTAATAACAATAAATTCAACTTCTTACTAGAGGAAATTGCATAATTACTATAAAAAAACTTTAGAGTACATAATTAAAGTAGATATGAATTATATAAAAAATTGTGGGTGAATAAACCCTAATGGACACTACTTAAATCCTTTTTAAGTGACATTTCATTAATATTTTTTAAAATCTAGGATTATTATCTGTTTTCAGTCATAAATTTATTATGAGTCAGTTGAAACCCTATTGAAAGTTTTCGTCTATAGGACGCTGTATAAAAAATGATTGAAAGGAATGAGATTTATGCCTATTGATATTCAAGACCCCAAAGCAATTGCCAAGTACATTAAGGACGCAAAAAAAACAACACCAATAAAAGCGTACATCCAAGGTTATATAAATAAACCATTCGATTTAAGTGTTAAATCATTTGGTTCTAATTCTTTTTGGATTTTGATTGGTGAATTTAATGAAATAAAGGAGATTCTTGATAAAAATAAAAATACAATTGAACATTACCACTTGGAATTCGACCGTAAAAACTCAGCAATTCCTTTACTAAACTTACTTGAGCTAAATGCAAGAATTGAGCCTGGTGCTGTAATAAGGGAAGGGGTTATAATCCAAAAAAATGTTGTAATTATGATGGGCGCGGTCATTAATATAGGAGCAACAATTGGGCAAAATACTATGATCGATATGAATTGTGTTATTGGCGCTAGAGCAATAATAGGAAAAAACGTGCATGTTGGCGCCGGAACGGTAATTGCTGGTGTTTTAGAACCCCCGAGCAGTAAATCTGTTGTAATTGAAGACAATGTATTTATTGGTGCTAATGTTGTAGTTCTTGAAGGTGTTGTCATTGGTAAAGGTGCTGTTATTGGTGCAGGTTCTGTAGTAACAAAGGATATTCGTCCAAATACAGTTGTCGCTGGGACCCCCGCTAAAATTATTAAAACTAAAGATAACAAAACCAACGATAAAGTTCAACTTTTAGAAGATCTGCGATAGGAGAATTCTAATATACATTAAAGCCAGTTCATAAGAACTGGCTTTGATTAAAATTCATTAAAGTCTGTTACTGTCTGGAACATGTAGTTGCCATCATCATCTCTAACTACTTCACTTATTGCCATCATTGTTACACCCTGCCTTTCGCCTGGGGCAAAAGAGATTTCTGGTGCTAATCCCTCTGTGAAGTGAAGATTATCCATTGCATTTATATATCCTTCCCAGGTTAAATCATCTCCAGCTTCTCGTAAGCCTGCAACGAATGTCTCAGCTGCAACCCAGCCTGCCATCGTGTAGGCATTGAATGGATTTCCTTGAGGGAAATAAGTTTCCATTGCATTGATTAAAGGTTCTAATTTTTCTTCTTCAACATCTAACCAGCCCATAACATGAACATTTTCAACTGCTACTGGTGCTCTATCTGATGCTAAAACTAAAAATGAAGCATCAGCATTTGAATACGTTGTAAGCATAGGTACATTTACGTTATATTCCTCTGCATTAGATAGGATATTAGCCACACTATTCGATAACCCAAAAACAATAACTAAGTCGGGATCCGCTTCAATTGTTCGTAGCATATCTGTTGTAAAGTCTGTATCTTCAGGATTAAATGGTCTTTCCAGCGTTAGTAAATCTCTTTTTCCAAGCTCATCTAGCCCTTCCCTTATACCAATAATACCCTCATTACCAACATCATCATTGCTATATAATACAGCAATAGATTCTGCTTCAAAATAGTCGATTGCGTACTTTGACATTAACATTCCTTCGTAAACATAATTAGGTTGTACAGGAAAAAAGTTTTCACCAAGTTCCGTTAGTTCCGCTGCACCTGATCCAAAATAAACAGATGGCATGCCCTCTTGTTCAACGATTTCGGCTGTTGCCATTACGCCAGGTGTACCTAATTGTCCAACAATAGCAAATACATTTTCATCATATACTAGTCGCTCTGCTGATGCTATTGCTTGTCCTGGATCAAATTCATCATCTTCTTTAAAAAGTTGTATGGTTCTACCATTTACACCACCATCATCATTTATCATTTTTAAATATGCTTCCATACCTTGAAAGTAAGGTGCTCCAATAAAGGATAATGGACCGGACATTACACCTATTGTTCCAATTTTTATTTGATCGTCAGTTACCCCTTGAGCATATCCATCTGTTCCCTCTGTGTCTTGTCCACAACCTATTACTGTGATGATAACTACTAAAATCAGTAAACATATTAGTATCGTTTTTCTACGCTTGACATTCAAAAACATTGGTCATTCCTCCTCATAATAGTTTTCTATTTTACAATATTTTTATTAACTTTAGTTTCGTGTGCAAAATAAACCGGAATTAAATTAATTTATTGCCCTCCTAAGTATGCCTGTATCACTTTTTCATCGTGTCTCAAGTCTTTTGCCTGTCCATGATGAACAATTTTACCCGTCTCTAAAATATAGCCATAGTGGGCAATTGACAGTGCTTGTACTGCATTTTGTTCAACTAATAAAATTGTTGTGCCTTCCTTATTAATATCTTTTATAATTGAGAAAATATTTTTAACTATTAATGGTGCTAAACCTAATGATGGTTCATCTAGTAAAAGAATCTTAGGTTTTGCCATAAGCGCTCTTCCTATTGCGAGCATTTGCTGTTCTCCCCCAGATAATGTTCCTGCCACCTGACTTTTTCTTTCCCCAAGTCTAGGAAAGTATGAGTATACCCTATCATAGAGAGACTTTGTATTTTTCTTGTCTTTTAGGGTATAGGTTCCTATTTTTAAATTATCTTCAACAGTTAAAGCAGAAAAGATTTGCCTCCCTTCAGGAGATTGAACAATTCCTAGTGAAACTATTTTTTCTACAGGCATATTTTTCAGATGTTTTTCTTCTAAAACAATGCTGCCATTTTTCATTTGTACTAAGCCTGATATTGCCTTTAATGTTGTTGTTTTCCCTGCTCCATTTGCTCCAAGTAATGCAACTATCTTTCCTTGTGGGATATCCATTGTCACTTTTTTTAATGCGTGAACATATCCATAATACACATCTAAATCCTTTATACTGAGCATTTTATGCATCCTCCTTTCCAAGATAAGCTTCTTGTACGGTTGGATTATTTTGTATCTCCTTTGGTGTTCCCTCAGCAATTTTTTTCCCAAAATTTATTGCACATATTCTTTCACAAATATCCATTACTAGCCCCATATCATGTTCCACTAATAAAATAGTTGTACCAAATTTATCTCTTATTTTTCTAATTAATTTTGCTAGTTCTTTCGTTTCTGTACTATTCATGCCTGCAGCGGGCTCATCTAAAATAATTAATTTTGGCTCTGATACAAGTGCTCTGGCTAACTCTATTAGTTTTTGTGTGCCATAAGATTGGGCTGCTGCTGATTCATTCTCTATGCCTGACAGACCTAGAAATTTCATTATCTCAATTGCTTTTGACTTTACTCTTTCTTCTTCCCGCTTAACTTTTGGGAGTTTAAAGCCTTCAATTAAAAAGTTGGTTTGTATATGGCTGTGTTGTCCTACCACAATGTTTTCTATGACAGACATCATTTTGAATAGCTCAACATTTTGAAACGTCCTAGCTAATCCTTTATTAATTACTTTATAAACGGGATAATCTAATAAATTTATTGAACGATCACCACCTGGTGTGAAAATCACCTTTCCCTCGTCAGGCGTATAAAACCGACTAATACAATTAAATATTGTTGTTTTACCAGCACCATTTGGTCCAATTAAACCGTAAATACTTTTTTCTTGAACCTCAAATGTTACATTATCAACAGCCTTTAATCCACCAAAGCTAATCGATAGATCTTTCACCTGTAATATACTCATGCTCATCCTCCTCAGTCGCTCTACTACTTAGAAACTGATTTCTTATAGGTTAATTTGTTCCAAAGCTTTACAAATTGTCTAATAATCCCCTGGGGAAAATATATAATAACAAGGATTAAGGCAATACCTGTTAATATAAAATTTATATTTGATATTCCTCTAAGGAGCGGTACATTTTGCATAACTCTAGGAAGTACTTGTATAAACGCTGCTCCAACTATACTTCCTCCTATGGATGCTATTCCACCGATTACAACCATTGCTAATAAATCAAGGGATAGCTCAGCACCCCAGGTTCCAGGTTCAATATACCTAAACAGGTGAGCATATAGAGAACCTGCAATCCCAACATAAAATGTACTCAAAGAAAAAGCTATTAGCTTATACCTAAACAAACTAATTCCCATAGCTTGAGACGCGTGCTCACTATCTCTCATGGCTACTAAAGCGCGTCCTGTTTTTGAGTGGATAAAGTTATATGCAAAAATAGCTAAGCAAACTAGTATGATTGTAGACATAATCAAGTAGTATTCTCTTTGCCGGAAACTAAATCCTAAAATTGATGGTATCGGTATTCTTCTTAGCCCGGCGTGTCCATTTGTAAATTCTGTCCACTCTAAAAATACATGTTGAATCGTCACACCTAGTCCCAAAGTAGCAATGGCTAAGTATAACCTCTCCAATCGTAATGCAACTAGTCCTAAACCGATGCCTAATATCATTGGAATAACACCAGCTAAAAATAATGCAAGTAAAAAGGGAAGCTCCAGTCGCATCGTTAGATATGCTGATATATATGCGCCTAATCCCATAAATGCCCCATGCCCTAAGGACACTTGACCTGAATACCCTAATAAAATATTAAATCCTAAAGCTGCAATGGAAAAAATAACAACACGGTTTAGCAATGTCATAGTAGAGTGAGCAAAAATTGGGTTTATCAGATTAATAATTGGGATGAGTAAAAAAATCATACCAACAATTACATAACTGCCAGGTCTTCTTTTTAAAATGCTACTTTTTGATGCTGTTTTTATATCACTATTTAATCCAGCCATACTACACCTTCTTTCTTGTTACTTTTCCAAACAACCCTGCTGGCTTAATAACTAAAATTAAAATAAGAAAACCATATACGATAACTGTCCGCCACTTTGAAGAAATATAATAGCCTACTAAATTATCCATGATTCCTATTATTAAACCGCCAATTACTGGCCCTACAAATGAAGTAAATCCACCAAGAACTGCTGCTATAAAAGATTTCAGATGAACATCTGCCATCATATTAGTATGCACATTTGTTGCTGGAGCAATTAATATACCAGCAATTGCACCTAAAACAGTCGCTATGATCCACGAAGCCGATGAAATCTTTTTTGTTGGTATCCCCATCAGTCTCGCAGTTGTTTCATTCTCAGCAGTAGCTCGAATTGCCACGCCAAATATTGTGTTTCTAATCAAATAAAACAATATAAACATAATAATTAAAGTAAGAAAAATAATAAAATACGCATTGGGACGAATTAATAAATTACCTATATAAAAGCTTGGTCTTGTTATCGCTCTTCTCATAGCATGGGTGTCTGTTCCAAAGATTGCTCTAGCTGTACCGTTTACAATCATAATAAGCCCTAAAGTAATAATCATTTTTCCTACTAATGATCCTCTTAAAGCAGGTCTTATAAAGATTCTTTCTACTAAATAGCCAAATAACATAGCAAAAATCAATGCCCCAATAAAGGCAACTATATATGTCAAATCTCCGCCGCCCATTATAAAAGATAGATTTTTCCAAAGTGTATAAGCAACAAAACTACTTAGCATTGCCATTTCACCCTGTGCAAAGTTAGTTACGCTAGATACTCTGTATATTAGAACAACGCCTAATGCCGCTAGTGCATATAGACTTCCTGTTTCAATACCAGCAATAACATTTTGTAAAAACGTAGTCATTAATATATACCTCCTCAGAAAATCACCAATATTTAATGTTATCTTTTGTTAAAAAAGCATTATTTATAACAAAAAATAAAAAGAATCCCTTAACATTAAGGAATTCTTCTAGAAGCTATATTTAAATTAGATTCTATCTTGATCGGTTACAGCGAAAACATAAGGGATATTACGATAATAGTCACCATAGTTCAACCCATAACCTACTACAAATTTGTCTGGAATAGTAAAACCAACATAGTCAGGTTCAATTTTTACTTGTCTTCTTTCAGGTTTATCTAATAATACACAACTTTTCACGCTAGCAGCATTTTTTTTCTTTAAATGATCTATTACATACTTCATAGTTAGCCCAGAGTCTGTTATGTCATCCACTACTAACACATCATAGCCTGTTAAATCGTCTTCAATATCTGCAACGATTTTAACGCTGCCAGTTGACTCTAGCGAATGACCATAGCTAGACGTAGTAATAAAATTTACTTTAACTGGTGTTTTAATTTCTCTAACTAAGTCTGCTGCAAAAATAAAACTACCCTTTAATAAGGAAATAACATATAATTTTTTTTCTTTATAATCCTGTGTTAACTGTGTACCTAGTTCATTTAGTCTTCCTTTTATACTCTCTTCTGAGCAAAGTACTTCCCATACCTTTTTTTCTATGTCCATAATAATCCTCCATTGTCTTATATGTAATGCTTTCTTTATTGTAATTTATACGACATAGCTTTGTCAATTTCTTAAATCATCTTTGTTTACCATTAAGCTGGTATAAAATATCTTTTAGCTCTTTTAATATGACAATAATTTTATTTAAAGAATATTGTAATGATACTAAAATAATAAGGAAAATAACAATTATTACAATTAGCAAATTATTTGACATGAACTTCCTCCCTATATAATCTTGTTTTTTCTTACATTTACTCTTGTTTTCTTAGTTTTTTAAACTTGTTTTATTAACTTT